>JBBQST010000340.1:0-5326 GCA_038213625.1 Thermoflexales bacterium | reverse complement strand
GGTCTTCTCGGTCAGCACCTGCCAGTTGGGCATCTCAGTCCAGATCAACAGGCCCACCCGATCGGCCGCGATGTAGTAGCGCGGGTCGCCGACCTTGATGTGAATGCGCAAGCTGTTCAGGCCCAGCGCCTTGGCCTTGCGAAACTGCTCCTCGATGTAGTCGAGTGACGGCGGCGTGTAAATCAGATCGGGGTAATAGTCCTGGTCGAGCGCGCTGCGCAGGTAGACCGGCCGGCCGTTCAACCACAGCTTGCCGTCGCGGGCCTCGATGGTGCGGAAGCCAAACGTGTCGCTGATGGAATCGCCGTTGGTCAAAGTCGCGCGCACGGTATATAGATTCGGTGTGTCGATGTCCCACACCTGCGGCGCTTTCACCTCCAGCGTGGCTTGTGACTCCGACGATTTCACCGACGCCACCGAGCGGCCATCCGGCCCAAATACCTCGATGCGCACTGAATCACGAGCGGCCAATGGCTCGCTCAGCACCACCTCGACATCCACCTGCTCGCCGTGCGGCGAAATACGCAGACTGCGAATGTGCTTCACCGGCCGGCTCTCCAACACCACGCCCTGCCAGATGCCGGAGATGGGGCCGTACCACGATTGCTTGCCGTGCGGCGCTTCGGCAAACGTGTCCAGCATATCGGCCGCGCGCACAGCGATGACGTTGCGGCCGGGTTTCAGCAGCGCGGTCACATCCAGCTCGAATGGCAGATAGCCGCCCTCGTGCTGGCCGGCGGGTTTGCCGTTCACATACACATCGGCAATGTAATCGACCGCGCCAAAGGTCAGCAGCACGGTGCGGTCGGCCAGAATCCAGGCCTGCGGCACATCGATCGTGCGGCGATACCAGCCCACGCCGATGGCCTCGTGCAAGCCTTCCTGGGCCTGCCACGGGGCCGGCACACGCACCTCCAATGGGAATGACACTTGGCCGAGTTCGAGCACGCCTTGAGGATCGAGCTGGAACTGCCAGGTTCCAGCGAGGGAAAGTTGTTGTCTCATGATTGTTTAAATTGCTGCGGGGATTTGGACAGAATGAACAGAATTTAACAAAATGGGGAACGTCTTCAATTCTGTAAAATTTTGTTCATTCTGTCTAAATCCCCGACCTGTTGAATCTCTATAAAGTCGAGTCGCGCCGGTTTTGCACCCGGCGCAAATTGAATGGTGTTGCCGCCGGCCTGCAAATTCACCGTCATTGTCACTGGCTTCACGCTCTCGCGGCCACCGCTGGGTGGATAGGCTAATGCGACTGCAGGTTGATGATTTACTGTCACTTTTTGTTCGGCGTCTTCGTCCAGCGAATTGCTGTAATGCACTGTCATCGTATATGCGCCGGCCACTGAGACCAGCACGCTAAATTGCACCAGACTGGCCGGCGTCTCGATGTAGGCGACCATCTTGCCGCCCGACGCAGTTGCCACATCGATGATGCGCGCATTGCGCACCAACGCCAGCTCGGCCTCGTAGCACGTGGGCAATTCGGCGCTCACCTCACCAGATGGTGCAGCGAGAAACTCTCCCGCCGCAACCGGCTGGCCGAGGTTTGGCGTGCCATCGGCGTTCCAGCTGATCTTCTGGGCGCGCGCCGTTCGATCGCCACCACAGCCGCCCACCTGATTGTCCTGGGCATGGTAAACAATCCAATCGTCCTTGCCGTCAGGCGATTTGAAGAAGCTGTTGTGGCCGGGCGAGAACACGCCGGCAACATCAGTAAAAACAGGTTGCGCAGTTTTCGTCCATGCCGCTGGATTAAGCGGATCGCCGCCGTTGAAAGTCAACAAGCCGAGCTGATAGTCATTGGTCCAACAGCCGCTGGCCGAGTAGGTGAGGTAGGTTTTGCCGTCGTGTTGCAGCACGGCCGGCCCCTCGTTGATCGGCATGCCCGACATTTCCCACGCCAGCGTCGGCTCAGTCAGCAACACGCGTGGCCCGCTGATCGTCCACGGGTTGCTCATCGGCGCGATGAACAGGCTTTGCTGGCCGTTCACATCGGCCTTCCAGCCCGACCAGATGAAGTAGAGCTTGCCGTCGAGCTGCAACACCGTTGCGTCAATGGCCCACCGGTCGTCGGCGCTGTCAGCGACTTTGCCCTTATTTGTGTATGGCCCCAACGGATCATCGCCGGCGCTCTCCAGCGCATACATCCGGTGGTTATTGTTGTTGCCATCATCGGCGGCAAAGTAGATATACCAACGCGCGGCGTCGCCCTCGCCGATGCGATGCAGCTCCGGTGCCCACAACTCGCAGCATTCTGGGCCAGTGGCCGGCGGCGTGTAGACCACGTGCCGGGTCGCATTCGGCAATTGGGCCAGCGTTGGGGCCGTGTGCAGACTGATGGCGCGCGCACCAGACAGGGTGTCGGTGCCGATCAAGATATATTGACCCTTGAAGGTGGTGATCTGCGGATCGGGATACAGGCCGAGTGGGTTTGCAAACATGGTTTGTTGCGGCGCATCAGAATGCGGCGCATCAGAATGCGGCGCGTTTTGACGTGAGGTGATGGGTTGGCAGGCCACAATCGAGAGCAGGCTGAAGGCCAGAAATAGTCGCTTTGATGCATCGGCCCAGATTCTTTTCGTCCCAAATTTCACTCTGTCACCCTCGATGTGCGGCGCGCCAAATGTCAGACGTCTGCGATCAGAATCGCCGAAGACGTCTGACATTTTTAGACTCAAGCCTCCACCTTCACCCGCTGCCCAGTCTCAAACGATTGGATGGCGGCGTGAGCCAGCGCCAACGCTCTGCGCCCCGCACGCGCATGCACCGGCGGCGGCTGGCCCTGCTTGAACGCCTCGATGACCAGGTCCAAATGCGTGTCGAACGTGCGATGAAATTCGCGGTCGATGTCGTTGAAGTAGCCGGCCTGCCACACCTCGGCCGTCTCATTGCCCACGGCTTGAAACGAGTAACGCCGCACCGTATCTTCCACCAGCACCCGGCCGTGTGTGCCGTTGATCTCCAGCACATGCGTGTTGGGGTAGGCATAGGATGAGTCGTAGCTGCCAACCAGACTGCCCACCGCGCCGTTCGCAAATTGCAGCGCCAGCACCAGCGTGCTGAAGCCCTGGCCGGTCTTGTTCGTCATCTGGGCCATGATCGATTCAATGGGGCCGCATAGATATTCGAGCTGGTCAAACGAGTGGCACTGCGTTTCGATGAGGTTGGCGTGCGGGTGATCGCTACTGCCCTCGCCGCCGAAGCGCACGCTGGCAAACGTAATCTCGCCGAGCTTGCGCGTGTTTAGAGCCGCGTGCGCCATCTGAATCGGCCTGGCGTAGCGGTGGTTGAAATTGATGGCGAAGAACAAGCCGCGCTGCTCGGCTTCATCCAGCAACGTGTCGGCCTCGGCCAGATCAAACACCAGCGGCTTCTCCACCAGCAACGGGAAGCCGGCGCGAATCACCTGCAAGGTCGGCTCGAAGTGGGCCTGATTGGGCAGGCTGATGCTCACCAGATCCGGCCGCTCAGCCTCTAACATGGCGGCGATATCGATGTACGCCTTCGTGCCAAACTGGGCCGCGCGCGTCTCGGCCTTCTCGGCGCTGCGGCTGCTGATGCCGCACAGTTGTACATCGGGCCGCGCGGCCAACACGCGCGCGTGCTGCCGCCCCCCGCCCCCTGCGCCGATCAGGGCCACGCGGATTCGTTCGTTGTTGCTCATGTTGATGGGCGGCTGGCTATTCGTGCCAGCAGCCAACAGCCAGCCGCCTCTGCCTCACTGCTCAATCACAATCTTGCCCGTTTCGCCGCGCCAGAACAGCTCGAACGCGACTTGAATCTCTTCGACGCCGAAGCGATGGGTGATGATCTGGCGCAGGGTGTCGCGGTGCTGATGCAGTTGGGCGAGATTGGCCGGCAACATACGCGAGTGTTGGCCGCGCTCGGAGCCGCACAGGGCATTGGCGTGCACTTGAATGAGCAATTCGCCAGGGCCGGGTTGCGGCACAGGTTTGTCGATGAAGTCGATGCGACCCTGGCCGGCGAAGCGCGGTGAGCGCATGGTGGTGGGAATCATGGGGGTGAGTGGGAAAGCGGTCGGAGCGCTCCAAGCGCTCCGACCGCTAAGGAACTTAACCCAATTTCAAGGCGGTGTAGGACAGTGCCGGCAGCTTGATGCGCAGCTTGCCGTCGGTGATGGCCGGCGCTTTGATGGCTTTGGCGGCAGAGGCGTTCGGCTTCTCCCATGTATTCATCAGGTCAGGGTCGCTGCCGGCCAGTTGCCAGGCTTCCTGCACAGTGGTGGCCGTGGCGCCCTGCAAATTGATGTCGGTGGTCACGGCGTTGGTGAGACTTCGATTCACGATGAAGATGCCGGTGGTCTGGCTGGCCTCGTCATAGCTGGCACTGACATCGAGCACGGGCACATCGCCGAACTGTTTGGTCTCGGTCAGCGGCGCGCGCACATACGCATCGAGCGACTTGCCTTTGGCAATGTTGGCCATGAGCTTGAACGGATAGAACGAGGCGTACTTGAGCAGGCCGTCGCTCCTGGTTTGCAGCCAGCTGATGATGTTGACAACTTGCGCGACGCATGCCACCTTGAGCACATCGGCCTTGCGCAGGAACACGTTCAGCCACTGCGCGACCACGAGCGCATCTTCCAGGCTGTAGCCGACTTCGGCCAGATGCGGCGCTTCGGTCCATTCGCCGCGGGTGGGGCCGGGGTGCCACACCTGCCACTCGTCCCACGACAAATACACATCGTGCTTGCTGCGGGTCTTGGCCTTGGCATAGCGCAGGGTCGCGGCCATGGTGTCCACAAAGTTCTCGAAGCGCACGGCCGAGCTGAGGTAGCTGGGTGTGTCGCGCTCGATGTGGTTGCTGGTGTACATGTGGATGGACAGGTAATCCATGTGTTCCCACGTCGTCTCCAGCGCCACGCGATCCCACTCGGGGAAGGTCGGCATGCGGTCGTTGCTGGAGCCGCACAGCACAGTCTGGATGCCGGGCGAGATCCACTTCATCATCTTGGCGGCCTCGCGCGCTTTATTCGCATACTCGTGCATGTCGAGGTGGCCGATCTGCCACGGCCCATCCATCTCGTTGCCCACGCACCAATACTTCACATTGTGCGGGTCTTTGTAGCCGTGGCTGGCGCGCAAGTCTGACCATTGCGTGCCGACCGGCGCGTTGCAATATTCCACGAGGTCGGCGGCAGACTGAATCGTGCCGGTGCCCATGTTCACCGCCATCATCGGCTCGGCGTCGATCTTCTTGCAAAAGTCCATGAACTCGTTGGTGCCGAACTGATTGGTCTCGATGGACTGCCAGGCCAGCTCGCGGCGGCGCGGGCGATTCTCTTTGGGGCCGACGCCGTCCA
>JBBQST010000339.1:0-5328 GCA_038213625.1 Thermoflexales bacterium | reverse complement strand
TGCTCCACCTGCAAACGCGTGTTCATCTCCATGAAGTAATAGTTGCCCTGTTTGTCGAGCAGGCACTCGATGGTGCCGGCGTTGGTGTAGGCCACCGCCTGGGCCGCACGCACGGCCATCTCACCCATCTTCTGGCGCAGGGCCTTGCTCAGCACCGGCGATGGACACTCTTCGACCAGCTTCTGCCGGCGGCGCTGCAAACTGCACTCGCGCTCACCGAGGTGAATGATGTTGCCGTATTTGTCGCCCAGCAATTGAAACTCGATGTGGCGCGCATTTTCGAGCAGCCGCTCCAGATACACCGCCCCATCGCCAAAGGCGCTCTCGGACTCGCGCCGGGCGCTGGCCAGCAAAGCCGGCATATCCTCAATGGAACGCACCTCGCGCTGACCCTTGCCACCGCCACCCGCGCTGGCTTTGATCAGCAATGGAAAACCAATGGAAGGGGCAATCGCCAAAAGCTCGTCGTCGGACAGATTCGCCTCACCCTCGGTGCCGGGGATGACGTTGACACCGGCCTTCTGCACCGTGGCGCGCGCAATGGCCTTATCGCCCATTTTGGCAATGGCGCTCGGTGAAGGGCCAATAAAGATGATCTTCGAATCCATACAGGCCTGCGCAAAGTCCTCGCGCTCGGCCAGAAAGCCATAGCCAGGATGAATGGCGTCGGTGCCAGATTTTTTGGCAACTTCGATGATTTTGTCGAGCCGCAGATACGACTCGCGTGATGGAGCCGGGCCGATGCAATAGGCCTCATCGGCCAGCCGCACGTGCAGCGCATTGCGATCCACCTCGGAATAGACAGCGACCGTTTGAATGCCGAGTTCGTTGCAGGCACGAATAATGCGTACGGCGATCTCGCCACGATTGGCAATGAGAATTTTCTTGAACATTATGGTTAACTGTGGTTGGGTGAAAAGTATAAACCGGTTGCAGAAGAAGCGGTTGGCTGCTGGCAGTTAGCGGCTAGCAGCCAACTGCCGGCAGCTTCTTCACAGCCTCATCACCCATGCTAAAATCCGCGCCTCAGCAGTATTTGGGGCGATGGCGGAATGGCAGACGCTGGAGACTTAAAATCTTCCGCTGCGAAAGCAGCGTGTGGGTTCGACCCCCACTCGCCCTACTTTTGGCTCAATACAGCCAATTTCCATCCAACACCCATTCTCCTCTCCCGGTCCTTTTTAGGTTTTGCTTTTTAAGTTTGGGCCTAAAGCCTCAGTTGTAAAATTGCCGCTCTGCAACGACAATTTAGTTACGACGTCCCCAACGTTCCAAGGGGATCATGCTGCCAAAATTCACCAAAACACTCGACACTCTTGTTCAAAGCAATCTCGTCATCGCGATCAGCATCATCGGCGCTGCATACTTGTTTGGGTGTGGACTCTACCTCTCATTTACGGCAACCAACGATATTGACAAGGCAGGCCAAAGTTCGCTGGTCTTAAATCGGCAAATCTCGGATATGACCCTGGCGGTCGATCTGAAATCGGTGGCCGTCAACGGCTGGTATGCCCAGGCACTCTCAAACACCCAGCGGCTGGCCGACACCCTCGCCACAATCGCTGACGCGCTCAATCAACCCACTCTCGATCCCACTTTCGCCCACGACACGGTGCAATGGGCGGACGAATCGCATAGCATCCTGATACGCGATCAAGGTCGCGTCAAAGGATTTGTGCTGGCAGATGCATCATCGCAGAATCTGCAACGCGCTGTGATGGGCGTATTTGAGAGCCAGATTCAACTGGTGGATCAGATGGCAGATCTGGTGCGGCATTGGCCGACAGAATCGTTGAAGCAACGCCAGCGCCGGCTCGCCACATGGCACACAACGCGCAAGATTTTCAGCCAGCGCTATGCCACTTATATTGCCGCCAACGAACAGCACACCGTGTTGATTCGCGCCAAATCTGAGGCCTTTGAGCGGCAACGCCAACTGGCCAGCCATGGGTTTTGGGCCATTCAAAACCGCATGACCGTCTCAAATGTCAGCGTGATGGTGAGCTTCACGATGCTGTGGATTCTGTTGGGCCTGCGGCTGAGCAAATCTGCTGTGCTCACCCGGTTCATTCGCGTGTCGCGCGCCAAATCACACAGCCGCTGTTGATCGCGACCGGCTCTCAACTCCGATGCAGCAGCTCCATCTGGCTATCAATGCACAAATCGTTGGCGGCTCGCACATTGGATTCATAGCTGCCATCGGCACACAACCGGCGCGCCTTCACGTTGTCGCGCAGGGCCAGATCGAGCACTTCATCTCGAATGCGCCCGCGCAAACTGCCGTCCAGGATCGGGAATACCGCTTCAACCCGGCGATCCAGATTGCGCTGCATGAGATCGGCGCTGCCGATATACAACTCGTCCGCACCGCCGTTGCGAAACCAGTACACCCGGCTGTGCTCCAAAAACCGGCCCACAATGCTGATCACGTTGACGGTTTCGCTCAGGTTCGGCACGCCGGGCCGCAGGCAACAAATCCCGCGAATGATCAGATCGATCTTGACCCCAACCTGCGAGGCGCGATACAGCAACTGAATTAAATCCGGATCGACCAACGCATTCATTTTGAAGATGAGATGGCCGCCGCCCGATTTCACATGCTGCTCGATCTCGCGCTCGATGAGTTGAGCCAGCTGATGCCGCAGCGAGATCGGCGCGACCAGCAGTCGCTTGAACTGGGTCTGATAAGAGAAGCCGGTCAGGTAATTGAACAAATCGGTGGCATCTTCACCAAAATCCTCACGACAGGTGAACATTCCCAGATCGGTGTAGATGCGCGCGCTGGTGGCGTTGTAGTTGCCGGTGCTGAGGTGGACATACCGGCGAATTTGCTCGCCCTCACGCCGCACCACCAGCGCCACTTTGCAATGCACCTTGATCTCGGGCAGGCCATACACCACATGCACGCCCACATCTTCCAGCGCGCGCGCCCACTGAATGTTGTTCTCCTCGTCAAAGCGCGCCTTCAATTCCACAATCGCCGCCACCTGCTTGCCATTCAGAGCCGCTTGAATCAGGGCTTTGACGATGGGCGAATCTTTGCCGGCGCGATATAGCGTCTGCTTGATCGCCAGCACATTTTTGTCGTTGGCCGCGGCCACAATAAAATCGACCACTGGCGCAAACGCATCGTACGGATGGTGCAGCAAAATATCGCCTTTGCGAATCTGCGAAAAGATACTGGCTTCGGTTTGGAGTGCCGCCGGTGTATGGGCCAGCAAGGGCGCGTCTTTCAGTTCCGGGTAGGGCTGCCGATACAGCTCGTGCAAACTGCTCAAATCCAGTGGCCCATCCACCCGCCGCACATCCTCATTGGTCAAGGTTAGATTGCGCAACAAAATATTGCACACATCACTGGGCATGTTTTGGGCCACTTCCAGCCGCACCACCGTGCCAAACCGGCGATCCTGCACGTGCCGTTCAATCGTCGAAATCAGGTCGTCGGCCTCGTCCACCTGAATCTCAAAGTCGGTGTCGCGCGTCACCCGAAAAGCATAAGTGGCCAGAATTTCCACACCGGGAAAGAGCTGACCGATGTTGGCCGCAATCACTTGATCGAGCCACACCAAACAGTGCGCGCACGGCACGCCCAACTCGGCTGCGAGTTCATCGTCGGCACAGTCGGTCAGCTGAAACAGGCGCGGCAATGACGGCGGCACTTTCACTCGGGCAAAGCGTTGTCGCCCCTGCGCATCCACCATCACCACCGCCAGCGACAAACTGAGATTGCTGATGTGTGGAAAGGGGTGGCCGACATCGACCACCAACGGCGTGAGCACTGGAAATACCGTGCGCCGAAAGTAGTCATTGGCCATGCCGCGTTGATGCTCATCCAACTCGTCGTAGTCCAACACGCACAAGCCATGCCCGGCCAGCAACGGCTTCAATTCCTGTTCCCAAGCGTGGGTGTGCTCGTCCAGCAATGGCGTCAATGCCTTGTTGATCAGATCCAATGTCTCACGAGCCGTGCGGCCATCCGGCGACACATCATCCACTTCGGCCAGCATCTGCTCCTGCAACCCCGAGACACGGATCATGTAGAACTCGTCCAGGTTGGTGGCAAAAATAGCCAGAAATTTGGTGCGCTCCAGCGGCGGGTGGTAACTGGATTGGGCTTCCTGCAACACCCGCCGATTAAACTCAATCCAACTCAACTCGCGATTGAAGTAGTTTTGGTGGGCGTCTAACACGCTGCTCGAAACAGATGTGGCTGTCATCGCCTGTATTTTATTGCAAGCATGTTAAGAAGCAATGGGAGCGCAATCTTGGGTCTGGAATCAAATCGGTGTGATGATGACATCCATGATATGTCAATGCTCCTGCATGCACTAATCCGCTGCCAACACCATCAGCATCGGGTTCGACCCCACCGACCGGCCCCAGATCGCCGCTCAAAAGCCTGACTGATTTAACTGATGTTACGCAGGCACCTCAAGAAAGACCGCCAAGAATATAACAATGCGAGTTTGCACCCCTTCGGCCTTACTCGACAATCGAGGCAGCTACACCCTTATGGGCTGAGTAGTTACCTACACACAATAAATGTCCACTGCCCGTGTGCCGCTATGCAATCTATCGCCTACCAACCACCCTCGAACCGCTCCTCCGGCCACACCCGCGCAATGTTGTGGTAGCCGGCCTGCTCCCAAAAACCGGGGTGATCCTTGGAGGTGAATTCGAGGCCGCGCACCCACTTGCCGCCCTTCCAGAAGTAGCGCGTGTCGGGGTCCTGGCCCTGCTCTTTCACGGCCCCCACAATGACACGTAAAGGATAGCCGTGATCGGGCTCCAGCGGCTGGCCGTTATATTCCACCGCCAGCAATGTGGTCGGCTTCATGAAGTGCTCGATATCAAGGTTCGTGGTGAAGCCGTGCTCGCAGTGCTCGATCACATATTGGGCCGTGGGCTTGAGCTTGATGATGCCCTGCTCGATCAAGTCCGGCAGCCACACCCCTTTCCAGACCGTGTCGAACTTGCTCCAGCGCGTCACGCAATGAATGTCCATGGTCATCTCGCGCATCGGCAGTTGCATGAACTGCTCCCAGGTAAACGTCTTGCGCTCTTCCACTTCGCCGTAGAACTCCAGCGTCCATTTGCTTAAGTCGCCGTAGCGCGGCACCGAGCCGTAGTGCAACACCGGAAAACGCTCCGTCAGCGATTGCCCCGGCGGCAAGCGACCCTGTGTCTTGATTTCGTTCTCTTTGTCTTTACGACCAAATAGATTCATATCACTCCTTAACACTCGTTTTAGGGGCTGGTGGGTGGGGGAGGAGGGTGTCGGGGGGGGTGCGGAAGGTGAGTAGGGGCAATAGGGGGGTGGGCACAGAG
>JBBQST010000338.1:0-5337 GCA_038213625.1 Thermoflexales bacterium | reverse complement strand
TCCAGGTCAGGCGCACATATTTGGCACCGGCCGTGTAGGCCGAGGCGACCAGCACCCGCACAAACTCGGCGTGGCCCAGCTCTGCGCCGATGGACACACCCTGCCCCGGCTGCACATTGATGCCGATTTTGACGATGAGATCGGCGTAAAGCTCCAACTCGTGTTGCTGCATGAGGATGACTATAACAAACAAGGGCGAGTGTCCGCGGCCTTTGCCGCCACACTCGCCCTTGTAAAAGCTGATTCTGTTGTGAATCGCCCGAAGTTATTTGACGATAACTTTGGCGCCCACTTCTTCCAGCTTCTTCTTGGTGTCGTCGGCGGTGGCCTTGGACACGCCAGTCTGAATCACGGCCTTGGCGGTCTCGACCAGATCCTTGGCTTCCTTGAGGCCGAGGTTGGTGATGGCGCGCACGACCTTGATGACTTCGATCTTCTTGGTGCCGATGTCGTCGAACACCACGTCGAACTCAGTCTGCTCTTCCACGGGCGCGGCCGGAGCGGCTGCGCCACCACCACCACCGGCCATCATGACCGGGGCTGCGGCGGCAGTGACGCCCCACTTCTCTTCGAGCATCTTCTTCAGCTCAGCCGCTTCAAGCAGCGTCAATGCGCTGAGGTCGTCCACGATCTTGTTCAAATCTGCCATTTGTAAATTCTCCCTGTTTCCTTTCGGAAATATTCTTAAATTTGTCTGGGAGCCGTGTAATTCAGTGTGAGTTCAATGCCGGCATCCGCAAAATACCTGATTCAGCAGCAATGTCTGCTTACGCGGTCGCTTCCGCCGGCTGCTCTTTGTCGATCCTGGCCTGCAAGGCATACATCACACTGCCCACTGCAGCGTTCAGTGTGCCCACGATGCCGCTCTGTGGCGAAGTGAGCATGCCGATGAGTTGGGCCCGTAGCGTGTCCATCGACGGCAGGTTGGCCAGATCTTTGACCTGGTTTGCATCGATAGCCTTGCCACTGAGCACACCACCCACCACACTGAGCTTGTCGAATTCCTTGGACAGATCGCCCAAAATTTTCGCGACGGCCGGTGCATCGGCGAAGCAAAAGCTGATGGCGGTCGGGCCGGTCAGCCACTTCTCCGGCACCGAGTAGCCTTTGGCGGCCAGGGTGCGAGTGATCAGCGTGTTCTTGGTGATGTGAAACTCGGCCTTCACATCGCGCAACTGATTGCGCACCTTGTTCAGCTGCGGCATGGTCATGCCGCCATACTGGGTGATGATGACGGCGGAACTCTTCTCCAGCAGGCTGTCCAGCTTGGGTGCCACCGCGCTGTTACGCTGGCGCGGCTTCATTTTCTTGATTGTCAAGCGCGTTACCTCCTTTAAGTCCATGTCACAGTGCCGGTGATAAAACGCCTGTAAGAACGTCGCGTCTCCGGCCCTGCATCGAAAACAAAAAATGCGCCTCAGCCAAAGGGTGGCCGAGGCGCATCTAAATTCGAGGCAAAACCAGTGTCGGCAGTTAACCGCGCACCAGTGTGCTGAAATCGATTCGCACTCGCTCAACCTATACAGGCCATTAAGCTACACCTATACGGTGCAACACCTGTAGTCTCGGGCCGCAAGCAGCTTCCATCTTATCACAGGTAAGGTTGATGATGCGAGGGTGCGAGGGTCAATAATTTTTACCGCAAAGACGCAAGTGTTGTCAAAGCACACACAATGACGAAAGGTATTCATAGCGTAGGTTTAATCAATCTGCCAAACCGGCTTTTGAATGTCATACATCATCAATTCATCTCAATTGACTCATTCTTCTGGGTGAATTCTAAATTTTTAACGTTGTTTTTTTGCAGCTATGCTATATTCCTGCTTAGGAACTCCTAAGAGCGCAGTTGTTATGCACAGCTCAGCTAGATCGGCTCACCACGCGTTGTAGCCGAACCATCGACAAAATCCACCACATCCTCATCACTCTGCCC
Organism: Thermoflexales bacterium; assembly: GCA_038213625.1. Taxonomy (GTDB): domain Bacteria; phylum Chloroflexota; class Anaerolineae; order J036; family Brachytrichaceae; genus JANMVQ01. The sequence continues at coordinate 3,404 of JBBQST010000338.1, read as the reverse complement.
TGTCGCCTGGGAGTTAAGTTTTCACAACCCAACAGGAGGATTTCGTGAACTTGCCAGCACAGCCTGCTCGCTCAATGCAAACATTGCATTGCACGTCGTATGGGTTTGAGCAGGTTCATAGCGCACCATGCACAGCGCGAATGAGTTATTAGAAGCGAGTGGGTTACAGGCGCCGGAGGCACCGCCTGGCAGCGCACCCACACTCGCCCGGCTGGCCTACAACCGTTTAGGGTTTGGCGCTCGTCCTGGCGATGTCGACTTTGGCAATGATGTGAATCAGTTCAACGCCTATGTCGATGCCCAGCTTTCCATCGAGACCCTCGACGATTCAACCGGCGATGCCGCCCTGGCCGCTCTATCCAACAAAGACAGCTCCGGCAGCGACCTGCCACCACTGAATGCGACCACGCGCCAGATTCAGCAATACAGTGCCGGCGCCAAGCAACGCAATCTCTATGCCATCGGCGAGATGTCCAGCTACCTCATCAAGGTCACTTACACCCGGGCATTAGCCAGCAAAAAGCAGCTATATGAAATCATGGTGGACTTTTGGAGCAACCACTTCAACACCACATTTTCAGGCAGCGAATACAAATACTGGGAAGACTATCACGCGCATCGGCGCTTTGCGCTCGGCAACTTCCGCAGCCTGGTCGGGGCCAGCGCCAAGAGCCCGTCCATGTTGCAATTCCTGAGCAACCGCTACAGCGACGGCAGCAGCCCCAACGAAAACTACGGCCGCGAATTGATGGAGCTGCACACGCTCGGCAGCACCAATCAAATTACCGGCGATCCCAACTTCGGCAAGTTCAACTACACCGAAGTGGACGTGCACCGCGTGGCCGGCATTCTGAGCGGCTGGACCAATGTTCACAGCACCGGTGATGAATTTCGCTTCAACGATTCGCCCTACTGGCCCACCCACGATTACAGCAGCAAAGAGATCTGGCTTGGCGGCAATCCCTTCGGCAGCACCACGCCCTATTACATTCCCTATGGCGGCGCGGAGCAGGGCGAAACACTGCTCGATATTCTGGCCGAGCATCCCAGCACCGCCTGGTTCATCTCGCGCAAGCTGTGCCGGCGCTTCATCAGCGACGACCCGGACGGCTTTTGCCCCAACGCAGTGGCCGCCGGCGCACAAGCCTTCATCAGCTCGCATGGCGACATTCGCAGCGTGCTCAAAGCCATCTTGAAACACGAGGATTTCCGCCGGAGCTGGGGCCAGAAAGTGAAGCGGCCGTTTGAGTTTCTGGTCGCGACCCTGCGCGCCATGAATGTCACCACGTATCCGCCGCCCAACTCGATTGACCCGGCTTCGCCCAATGATTGGGAATTGAACGGCCATCTGGAAAGCGTCGGCCAGCGCCTGTTCGAGATGCCGCCTCCCACCGGCTACCCAGACTTCAAGGCCGCCTGGATGGACAGCAACCAGATCTTTGCGCGCTGGTCGCTGGGCAACGCGCTCATCCGGCGCTACTTTGGCGAATATGTCCAGGACGCCACCACCGGCTGGAAAGCGGTTGCACCCGCCAACGCCGCTCTCGATGCCTTCATCGGCGGCGCGGGCCAGACGGCGACCCAGGTGGCCGACCGGCTCATTGGCACTTTTCTAGGCCGGACGATGGACGCGGCCGACCACACCGCACTCATCAACTATCTGGGCAGTGGCAATCCCAGCGCCGCCATCTCCAGCCAAACTTTTAATCTGCGCCCGTTTATTGGCGTGCTCATCGCCTCGCCCTATTTTCAGTGGCGCTAGGACAGATATTTATTCATTTGTTCATTTAATCCACTTGCTCATTTGCGCATGTCTGCCAAATGAGCAAGTGGGCAAGTCAGCAAATTCAAAAATTCCACATGAATCGACGAGATTTTCTCAAAGGCTGTGCCGGCTTCAGCGCGCTGGCGGCCGCCCGTGGTTTTGGTATTAGTAATCTGGTGTTCGCAGATACGGCTGTGGCAGACACGAACGCGCGTGGCTCGCAGGCTGCGCCGCAAACCCCGCCACCCGGCAATCGTGATCTGCTCGTGTTCGTATTTGTGCGCGGCGGCATGGACGGCCTGAACGTGCTGGTGCCGTTTAACACCAGCCCGGCCGATCGCAGCAGCTACTACAACACCCTGCGGCCCACGCTCAACATTCCTGCGCCGGACAGCAGCGCGACCCGCAAGGCCATCGATCTTGACGGCAAGTTTGCGCTGCACCCCGACGCAGCGCGCGGCGCGGCTGGCGTCAATGTGCCCAACAAGGGCGACTTCGACACCGGCGGCTTGTATGAGCTGTTCAAGCGTGGCGATCTGGCCGTGGTTGATGGCTGTGGATCGCCCGACATTACCGGCTCGCACTTTGACACCGAGCTGTATGTCGACCAGGCCGGCAAAAATCAGGGCTCTGGCTGGATCACGCGCTATTTGCAGGCCATGAACACCGATCCCAAGGCGCTGGTGGTGGCCGCGCAAGGCAACATCCCGCCCTCACTGATGGAGTGGTACGGCAGCTCGGCTATTCCCGATCCCGAAAAGTTTGGGGCGAGCTGGCATCCGTGGGCCGAATACAAAGGGGCTGGCAGCAGCAAGATCGATCTGATCGCCCAACAACGCGCGTTGCTGGAGCCGATGTTCAACCGTGGGGCCGATTTTGTGGAGGGACAGGGCAAGAACGCGCTGACCACCTTCGATATGCTCTCGCCCATTTTGAAGACGGCCTATGTGCCGGCCGTGAAGTACCTCATCGACACCGAGATCACCCCCGACTACGCCCACTTCGGCCACAGCATGATGACGATTGCACAACTGGCCAAGGCCAACCTGGCCACCAACCCCTTGCGCGTGGCCTGTGTCGATGTCGGCGGTGGCTGGGATACCCACGACAACGAGGGCACAGTCGACTGGGGCGGCAACGCACGTTTCCCCAAGCTGCTGACCAATCTGTCCACCAATCTAAAGGCATTTTGTGACGACATGAATGCCGACCCCGCTTGGCGCGGCCACTACACCGTGGTCGTGGTCAGCGAGTTTGGGCGCGTGCTGTACCAAAACGACAGCAGCGGCTGCGACCATGGCGCCGGCAACCTGCTGTTGCTCATTGGCAGCGGCGGCAACGTCAACGGCGGCAAGGTCTACGGCAACTGGCCCGGCCTGCAAACCATGGGCTTCAACGACGGCCTGCCCATTACGACGGACTATCGCACCGTGCTGGCCGATGTGCTGCACGGCCGCATGGGGGCCACCGTCGATCAGATCAAAACCAAGGTCTTCCCCGGCCTGAACTTTGGCGGGCCGCTGGGTTACACCGATCTCGGCCTGCTCAGCAAAGCCACGGCCACGGCCACGGCCACGGCGGTAAGCGTATGAACGAGCGAATCAAAAATGGGGAAAGGGCAGGGGGGAATGGGAAGAGT
>JBBQST010000337.1:0-5405 GCA_038213625.1 Thermoflexales bacterium | reverse complement strand
CGGCTTGATGTTGGCCCTCGTCACGCGCATTCTGCTGTTACTTTCGCTGTCGTTCCTCTCGCGGCTTACGGTCACCCTGTTCGAGATCCATCTGCCATTTTTGCCCGAGGGCGAGTTGCACGTCACCGCCCGCACCATCATCCTGCTCGGCGGTGGCCTGTTCCTGGTCTACAAGGCCACCCACGAAATTCACCAGCGGCTGGAGGGCGAACCCGGCGAGGTGAGTTCACGCACGGCCGCGACCTTCAACAGCGTCATTACCCAGATCGTCCTGCTCGACATTGTGTTCTCGCTGGACTCAGTGATTACCGCCATCGGCATGGCCAATGAGATTCCAGTCATGGTCGCGGCCGTCATCATCGCTGTTGGCGTGATGTTGTTCGCTGCCGGCCCCATCAGCAGCTTCGTCAACGAGCATCCCACCGTCAAGATGCTGGCGCTGGCCTTCCTGCTGATGATCGGCATGACCTTGATTCTGGAGAGCGTGGAAGTTGCCATCCCCAAGGGCTATGTCTACTTCGCCATGGGCTTCTCGGTGCTGGTCGAAGTGCTCAACCTGCGTTCATCGAAGAAGAAAGCCAAGAGCCATACAGTGCAGTTGAACCAGCCAGTTGCGCCGGCCGGGAATCTCAAATAAGTTTGCCGTTTTATACAAGACGTGGCCTCCCGGTTTGGATACGATACAAATGTTCTAACGCACATCAGGCGGCGGCAACACTTTGTAGGTGTTGCCGCCGCCTGATTCAGGAGCACATGTATGCAAAAGATCACCCCATTTCTAACCTATGAGGACAAAGCCGCGGAAGCCGTCAATTTCTACGTGTCGATCTTCAACAATTCGAAGATCACCAGCATGAATTACTACCCAGAAGGCATGCCCGGCCTGGCCGGCAGCATGATGTCGGCCACGTTTCAGTTGGAGGGCCAGGATTTCATGGCCCTCAACGGCGGGCCGCACTTTAAGTTTGCATCAGGCATTTCATTGTTTGTGGACTGCAAAACCCAGGCCGAGGTCGACAACTTGTGGGAGAAGCTATCGGCCGGCGGCCAGCAGCAGCCGTGTGGATGGCTGCAAGACAAGTTCGGCGTGTCGTGGCAAATCATCCCCTCGGCACTGGGCGAGATGCTCGGCGACCCCGATCCCGCCAAAGCTCAGCGCGCCATGCAGGCCATGCTTCAGATGTCGAAAATTAACATTCAAAAACTGAAGGATGCGCGCGACGGCAAATAACGGCTGCTGAAACGGGTTATCACCCAAAAACCAGGACTGAGGCGTAATGCGCTCGGATTCGTCGATATTGATGACGACGAATCCGAGCGCTTCGTGTTATCCAGCGTCAGGCTTCAATTGCCTCACCCTGCCTCACCGGCTCTAAAGCCAAACCGATTCATTCCCCCAGGCGCTCACCCACGCCAGCCAACGTCATGTAAAGCACACGCAGCTCACTTCTGACCAGCGCCGCCTGGCTCATGTTTACAACGAGCTATGAGGAGCGATTGGCGTAGACCCTGACTCAAGACGCAAGTTTTTAGCGTCTTGAGTCATAACAGTTTCTTAAACACGACTTCAATATTATTGATGTCTACTTTCAATTTTATTGATAATATCTATTGACTTTTCAAATTCAGGCTTTAATATTCTCAATAACACTAAGAACTGTTTTGAATTTTGGAGGTCAAATGAACCCTCTCCCGACTAAATGTCCGATTTGTGGTGGCGGCATCACCGTCACCCGGCTCCACTGCGATGAGTGCGATATCACCATCGAGGGCCGTTTCTCTCCCAACACCCAGACCGGCCCGCTGGCCCAGCTCACACCCGAGCAGCTTCAGTTCGTGATTACGTTCGTGAAGTGCGAGGGCAAGCTCAATCGTATGGAGGCCGAGATGAACCTGTCCTACCCGACCCTGCGCTCCCGGCTGCAAGACGTGGTCCGTGCCATGGGCTACGAGCCGGGGCGCGACGAAGCCGCCGCTCCTCGCGTGACCGATGACGATCGCAAGCGCATTCTTGATGACCTCGACGCCGGCCGCATCAATGCCGAACAGGCCATGAAGATGCTTCAAGGTTAGTCAAAGTAAATCAAGACTAATTATTTGGAGCCACTTCAAAATGGAAAACCATATGGACCCCGTTTCTCAATATCAACAGGCACAAGTGCGCCACCAGGACCTCATCCACGAAGCCCAACGCGAGCGGCACTTTCAAAAACTGCAACGCGAACGCCAGCACAGCCGCCCCGAGACGGATGCGGACACACCACTGGACGCACTCATGGTCGCGGTGGGCAGCCGTCTGGAAACGCTCGGCCGGGCCATGCAAGGCTCGCGCCGCCAGAGCGCCTAAGCGAGGATTTTTCACCACGAAGCATTTCACAAAGAACACAAAGCGAACACATAAAACCTTAGTGATCTTTGTGTCCGACTTCGTGTCTTTGTGGTGAAAACTCTTGAACCAAAAGAGTCCCGACTCAACTTTCAAACTTCATCAGGAGTGTTTTCAAATGCAAACTCAAACCCTCGCCTCCGGCCTCACCCCGGAGCTGATCATCCATGCGCGGCGCAACCTCACCATTGAAGGCGATGCGACGGCGGATCAAATTACCGCCACCGCCCCCGATGAGGCCACGCTCATGCTGACCCAATCCGGCAACAACATCTTGGTCGAATCCGACCGCGAGCTGACCCTCAAAGTGCCCAGCAATGCCACTGTGCGCATCGAACGCGCGCGCGGCAATGCCGACCTGCGCAATCTGGCCGGCTACACGCGCATCGAGCGCGTCAATGGCAATCTGTATCTCAAGCACCTCGGCCCCACAGATGCCGGCCGGGTCGATGGCAATTTGCACGCCGAACACCTCAGCGAAGGGTTGAGATGCGACCGCGTAAGCGGCAACGCGAACCTGCAGAAGATCAATGGCAGCGTGTTGCTGTCGTGTGGCGGCACCGGTGAACTTTTGGATGTGTCTGGAGATGTCAACATCAGCGCCGGCGGCTCCATCCGCCTGCGCCTGCGCGAAGTGCCCGAAGCGCGCGTGGCTGCCAACGCCGGCGGCTCCATCAAGCTCGAAGCCGACCACCTGCGCGTCATCCACTTCGACGGTAACGCGGGCAGCAATATCGATTGCCGACTGGGGCCAGACCTCAATGCGACCCTGCGAATTGCCGACTCACACGGCTTCCACAACCTGACCGTGGGCGATGGCAGCGGCGGCATTCGCTGCACCTCAGGCGGATCAGTGACCGTGCAATCTGGCGACAAGACTGTGTTTCGCACCAACGGCGAAGAGCGCGGACCCGGTTTCGGCAGCCCTGGCTCTGGCCGTAGCAAGACCATCCCGCTGGGCAGCAGCCGCGAGGTGTTCTTCGAGGTCGGCGTCGATGTGAAAGTGGAAGGCTACGACGGCACCGACGTCATCGTGGAGCGGCAAACGGGCCGGGTGAACCTGAGCGAGCGCGCCGGCGCCATCCACATCGAGAGCGATATCAGTTGTACAGCCCGCGTGCCCAACGGCACCCACCTGCATATTCAGTCCGGTGCTGCGGCCGTGGTCAACCACTTCAAGGGCCAGCTTGAACTGGAAGCCGGTGCGCACACGCATGTGCGCGATTTTGTTGGTCAGTTGCGGGTCGAGGCCGGGGCCGATGCCAAGGTGAATTTTGTGCCTGAGGGCGAAGGTGAATCCTCCATCCACGCCGGCGTGTCTGCGCGCTGTTGGCTTCCCAAAGATGCCAATCTCAATGTCAGCATCCGCGATTCGCGCGGCGAGCATACCCAGGTATTGGGCGAAGGTGAAACCAAGGGCCGGCTGCGCGTTGAAGCCGGCATGCATGCCAAGGTGATGACCGCGACGGCCGAAGGCGCGAACGAGGAAGATGTAGCGTTCCAGTTTGGGTTTGGCAAAAATGGCGACTTCATGGCCAATGTCAGCCCCGAAGTGGAGCAGCAAATTTTGACCTTCACCTCGCAGATGACCTCGGCCGCGCAGCAGTTTGCGCAACAGTTCAGCAGCATTCCCATGCCAGACTGGCTAAAGGGCGAAGTATTCGATATGCAACGGCGGGTGGTCGATGCCACCGCGCGGGCTCAGGAGAAGATCAACCGCAAGATCGAAAGCGCAACACGCCGGGCCGAGCGCCAGGCCGATCGATATGGGCGACGAGAGGGTTTCATGGCTGGATTTGGCGAAGGCTGGAATCCGCCCGAGCCACCCACACCGCCAACGCCCCCCACCCCGCCCATGCCGCCGACGGCACCCGAGCCCCCATTTGCCACACATGGGCCGTCAGGATCGCACCCAACCGGGCCAGCCACATCGCCATCACCCAAACCCGATCCCGTCTCCAACGAAGAGCGCATGACCATCCTGCGCATGTTGGAGCAAAAGAAGATCACCGCCGAGCAGGCCGCTCAGTTGCTCGCAGCCATGGGTGCTTAAGATGTAGCAACACAAGCTCGCTGGCAGATTCGCTTTATCAGCTTGTGGATCTCACAGGCGTTCTCTCAGATCGGCAGCCAGATCAGCCAGTTTGCGCTGATCTGGTGGATTACTCAAACCGTCGGCTCAGCCACCGCCCTGGCCACCGCCTCGATCATGGGCCTGCTCCCCCAGGTCATCATCGGCCCCTTCGCCGGCGTGCTGATCGACCGTTGGAACCGCAAGCGCGTGATGATCGTGTCTGACCTCATCAGCATGGCCTGTGTGCTGGTGATGGCCTATCTCTTTGCGACCGGCCTACCGGCGATGTGGCACTTATATGCCCTGATGTTCGTGCGCTCGGTGTGCGGGGCATTTCAATATCCAGCCATGCAAGCCACGACGCCGCTGATCGTGCCCGAAGCACAACTGGCGCGCGTGGCCGGCCTGAATCAGATGCTGCAGGGCGGCACCAACATCGTCTCGCCGGTGATATCGGCCCTGTTGATGACCGTGTTGCCATTGCAAAGTATGCTGATGATCGACGTGGCTACGGCATTGCCCGCTGTCGCCGTATTGCTTATCTTTGTCATTCCACAACCCAAACCCAACGCCTCACAAACCGGTCCAGTCAACCTGTGGCACGACATGCGCGAAGGGCTGAGATATATGCTGGGCTTCCGGGCCTTTTTGATCATTTGCGCCATCGCCATGGTCATCAACTTCCTGATGGCACCCACATGGTCACTCACACCCCTATTGGTCACCCAACACTTTCGGGGTCAGGTCACGGATATGGCCGCGGCGCAATCGGCATCCGGGATTGCCATCGTGATTGGTGGATTGCTGCTCGGCATTTGGGGTGGTTTTAAGCGCCGCATCGTCACCAGCGCACTGGGAGTGGCCGGGCTGGGGGTTGGTGCCGTTTTGGTAGGCGTGGCACCCAGCCATGCATTCTGGCTGGCGCTGACCGGCATGTTCACCATG
>JBBQST010000336.1:0-5413 GCA_038213625.1 Thermoflexales bacterium | reverse complement strand
TATCAGACGTCAGAGCAGAGAGTAACGCGTAAAATTTTCTGACTTCTGACTTCTGACTTCTGACTTCTGACTTCTGACTTCTGACTTCTGACTTCTGACTTCTGACTTCTGACTTCTGACTTCTGACTTCTGCCTACTGCGCCGTCCACCCGCCGTCCATCGTCAGCACGCTGCCGGTCATGAAAGACGAGGCTTCGGAGGACAGGAATAGAATGGCCCCGCCGAGTTCTTCAGGCTGGCCCCAGCGGCCAATCGGTAGGCGATCCATGAAGAACTGGTTGGCCGTGGGGTTGTCGAGCACGGGCAAATTGAGCTCGGTCAGAAACGGCCCCGGCGCGAGCGCATTCACCGTCACCCCAAATTTAGCCCACTCCAAAGCCATGGTGCGGGTGAGTTGGATGAGGCCGCCTTTGGCCGCAGTGTAGGCCGGCCGCTCGCCCAAGCCCACCTGGCCCAGCATCGAGCTGAGGTTGATGATGCGCCCCCACTTCGCCTCGATCATGTCCGGCGCAACCGCCTGAGCGCAAATGAACGAGCCGGTCAGACTCACATCGACCACCCGCCGGAAATCTTCGACGCTGAACTGGGTTGTCGGCTTGCGCACGTTGATGCCGGCGCTATTGATCAGGATGCTGACCGGGCCGAGTTTGTCGCGCACCTGGCTGAGCGCATTGCCCACTGCCTGAGCGTTGGTCACATCGGCCGCGACCGCGAGGGTGGGGACATTGAACTCTTTGGCGATTGCGTCGGCCGTAGCCTGCACGGCTTCGACCCGTCGGCCGAGCAGGGCGATGCCGGCTCCGGCTCCCGCCAACGCTCGCGCAAAAACCTGACCCAAACCGCCGGCCCCGCCTGTGATGAGCGCGACCCGGCCATGAAGTTGAAATTGATTGAAAGGGTAATTCATATAAAAACTCCGAACCTGCTGCCTGTGCATATTTTGACACAGGCGCGGGTTCGGAGTTTTTGTAGCTGTAGATGTCAGACGTGTTCTACACGTCTGACATCTGGACTGTTATGGCAGCCGCAAGATCACTGGCACAAACAGTTTCCCTGGCGGTGGCACCGCAAAAGGCAGGCTCGATGTGGTTTGAGCATCGGGCGCGGGATTGCGCACACTGATGCCAGCGGTTTGGCCGATGGCGATGTAACTGGCCGGAACCTGCGCTTGCAATTGAGTCCCATTCACAAACGTGGTCGGCACGTCCAGGCCGTTCCACATTACCGTTGCGCCGTTCAGGTAGTTTGCGCCATTGACGATCAGGGTGAAGGCCGGGCCACCGGCTGGCTTCACGTTCGGGCTGACGCTGCTCAAGGTCGGCACCAGATTGATGATGGTGAAGTCGGCCGGGTTGGAGACGAAGTTGCCTGGGCCTGGATTTTGAGCCGTTACCGTGGCTACACCACCCACAGCCACATTGGCCGCTGCAACCGTGGCGCTGAGCGAGGTCGTGTCGCTGAACACCGTTGGCAGCGCGACGTTGTTCCACAGCACCTGTGTGCTGCTGACAAAACCGTTGCCCTGCACGGCCAGTGTGAACATGGGTGAACCCGCCGTGGCCGTAAAGGGCGCAAGTGCCGTAATTTCAGGCTGTTGGCCCAATACGGTTTTGGCCCACGTGTTCGGCGCATTCCACACCGACGCATACGGCCACATGAAGTCATTGCCCTGGTTGGCCACCCAGTAGTGTCCAAGGTTCAAGCCGATGATGTGATCGAACCCATTCAGCAGGCTGGCTGGAATGCGCAGCTCGGCCTGCCATGTGGGGGTGATGGCGCTGACCTGGGCGGTGAGACCGGCTGGGCCAGGTTGGGCAAAGCCGCCGACGCCATCGCCCGCGTAGGTGAACACGCCGCCATCTTCGCCGACAAAGAAGCCGAGGTCGCTGGTTTGGGCCACGCCATCGCGGCTGTAGTTGACATCGGCCCGCAAACCCACAAACGCGCCGGGTGCGGCATTGCCCTTGTCGAGGTGGGTGAAGCACACCCACAGATCAGTGGCCGTGCGCATGAGCTGGGCTGTGGCCTGGTTGCCATTGCCATACGGCTTCAGCGACAACCGCGCGCTTTCGGTGTAGCCGGGGTCTTCGCAGTCGCCATCCAGCAACAGGGTGCTGGTCAGGGGAATGCCCAGCGCATTAATGTTGAGCGAGTTGGTGGTGGTTGCCACGTGGCTGGCCGAATCGGTCGCGGCCAGTGTGACGGTGTGCGTGCCCGGGGCCAGTCCCGCGGCTATCTGGTCCGCGTCGGTGCCGACTACGCCGCCATTCACCGACCAGGTCAGGCTGATGCCCTGCAGGTCGCCATCCTCGGCATCCATGGCGCCGCCATGCAGCACGATAGGTTCAAGGGGTGAGTAGAACGTGGCCGGGTTGGGGTTCAGAATGTAGGGCTCGGGTGCGCGGTCGGCGAATGTGAAGGCGTTCGATAGCGCCACGGCGGTGTGATAGCCATCGCTGCCGATGATGCGAATGCGGGCGCTGGCACCATTGCTGCCGTGCAGGCTGTTCAGGTTGGTGATGACCAGGGTCTTGGTGATCTCGACCGGCGAGCCCGCATACTGCTCCACGATGGGGGTCCAGGTGACGCCGTTGTCGTGGCTGTATTGCACGCCGTAGCGCACCGGGTCGTTGTCGGGGTCGCTGCCCAACCACTGCACAGTCAGGCTGCTGCCGATGGATTCACCACCGGCCGGTTGCAGGATCGTGATCGTGGGCGTATTCACTCCCATCGCAAACACATCCAGAATGTTGCCGTCGGCCATCAACTCGGCCCGCACCACAGCGCCGGTGGGAGCTGGGACGTTGAGCGTAAACAGGGCCGGGGTTTCACCGGGCGTGTGGTTGTCGCCGGCCAGCACATTCACGGGCTGATCGAGCAGCACGGTGTTGGCGGCATCGAGCAGGCGCAGGTGATAGGTGGCGGCGGTAGCGTTGGTGGATGCCGGGTGAACGTGGACACTGCCATCAGCATGGACATGCTGGGTGCCTTGTTTGGCTGCTTCGGCCTGGGCCTTCAAGGCCTGCCACTTGGCCATGCTCACCTCACCGACCACGGCATTGTCCAACACGCGCAGGCTGATCAGGGTGCCTCGATTGCTGGTGGTGTCGAGCGTGCCGACGGCATAGACCTGCGCAGTCGCAATCGTCTTCGATGGGTTGGCGGCCGAATCCGGCGTCAATGTAGCCGCCGGCTTGGGGAACAGTTCGGGTACGGCTGAGGTGGCCGCGGTGGCCTGAGCACGCGCCAGGAAGGCATTGAACAAGCCTTTGTAGGTGTAGTCGCTGACCCAGTTGTTGCCGCCGTAGGACATGAAGTCGGTGGCCTGATTGGGCGCGATCGGCGTCAGTGAACCGATGTCAAAGCCATAGTGATTGGCCGGCCCCGTGTTGTCGATCTGGCAGGGTGGGTAGGGATAGTTGGTGTCGATGCCAGAGGGATTGCCGCAGTTGACGTGGTTGCGGCCGGTGTTGTGGGCCAGCTCCTGGGCCATGGTGCTGGCCGCATTCATCGAGTTCCAGGTGTTGGGAAATGGATTGGGCGAGAAGGGCGGCGATTTCACCCACGAGGCATTGACCACCAGGTTTGCATAGCCAGAGACGCCGCCAGTGGGCGCGTAGGGGTTCACCATACCCATGGCGTGGGCGGCCCCATTCCCACCGATGCCGCACGAGACACTCCAGCCCAGGCTGACCAGCATGAGCAAGCCCATGGCCATGTCTTTGTCATCGATGATGCCGGTCTCATCCAGCTCAAACGGCCCGCCGCACGGGTAGGGGAAAGGCCCATACCAGCACAATTGCGGCTCTTCGATGAGCATGCCAGTGCGATACAAATTGATCTGCGACACCGGCCACATCTTCTTGAAGCGATCGACCATGCCGAAGAAGTTGGGGTCGTTGACCGAGGGATTGGGCGTGTGCGTGCGAACCGGCACGGCCAGAATGCACAACGGAGCTTGAGTCTGGAAGGGCAGCGTTTTGACGAGCGTGTTGTTGCCGGGCACCGGATCGGTGTAGGCATGGTTGGGATCGACGCTGGCGGTGAATTCGACGTTGCCGTTCAACCAGCTGGATGGCAGTTGGAACAGCCAGCCGGCATTCTTGTTGGCCCGGTTATACGTGCCGCCGGTGGCAAACGGCAACACGCCATTCACAGGCAGCAATGGGCTGCCGGGCAGGGGCGAGCCGTTGCGCCGGCCAATCAGCACGGTATTAACGGACATGGCATTCGGGCCGGCCAACTGTTTGCCATACACGCGCACATAGGCCGGCTTGTCCTTGAGCAACGGCACATCGTTGGCCAGGTTTTGAATGGCTTGGGTCACTTCCATCGCATCCACGCTCAGGTCGCGAGTGATAGCGGTGGCGTTGAGCGCGATCTTGTAAAAGCCCTGGGCGGGCAGATATTTGGCGAAGTACAGGAAGTTGGCATCGGTATAGAGATTGCCGTACAGGCCGGGCTCGTTGGTGACGATTTCGCTGGGTGGGTTCGTGGTGTCGGACAGGGCACGCCGTAAAATGCGGTGATCGGCCGCACTCTCATGCCAGAACAGATTTGAGCCGCGTGCGGTGATATTGCTGATGTTCCACGAGGTGTCCGGCGCAGTGTAATACGTGCTGATGGAGCAGAAGGGCGTGATGTTGCTGCACGTATAACGGCGAATACGATCCTTGACTCCGGTCAAGCCGTCCTCAACCCACATCAGGCTGAACGATCCGATGGTCTGGCCACTCGTCACGATCAAGCTTCTAGTCGTAAAGCCCGAAACCGGTGTCAGTGCCTGCGGTGTGCCACAGGGCAGGGTTGCGCAGCTTGTGCTGATCGAATTCAAATTTGTGCTGGTCAACCAATATACCGTGCTGCCATTGATCAGAATACCAGTGGCATAGTTTGCCGGCATGGGTGCGGCGTTGGTAGCCACCCTCTGTTGGCCGGTGCCATCGCGGCGAATGCGATACAGGTTCGTGTCGACGCTGACCCAGTACACAAAATCGCCGGCCGCAACCAGCGGTGATGCTGGGTAGGTTCCGGTGGTGGTCAGAATCACGGCGGGATCGAACGGGCTACCCGATGGCCGAAACTCCAGGGTGCCGCCAATGCCGTTGAAATAGTAGATGCCTTGCGCATCGGATGCGGGGCTACCAAACCCACCACACAGCGTTCGCTCCGCCAGCGTTCGAACGGTGCCGCCGCTGGCCGGCATGCGCTTCATGAAGTAGGGGGCCAATGCTGTTTGCGGTGATTGAGGTGCGCCAGCGACCTGCGCGGCTGGGTTTGCCGGTGCATTTTGTGAAGCACTGGCGAGGTTAATGGGGCAGCTCTGTTGACACCAATACAACAGGCCATCGCTAAAGGTCCACTCGTCGAAACAATCCAAAGCGATGGGGATCGGCACAACCAGCGCGGCAAT
>JBBQST010000335.1:0-5430 GCA_038213625.1 Thermoflexales bacterium | reverse complement strand
TTTGGGCAACATAGCACAAAGTTAATTGGGAACGGGTTCGCGACTTATAGCATCGCCAATTTGGATTGTCAACTAGTTTACAAAGCTGGTTTAACAAGGTTTACAAATCGATGAGTGTGTCCAGTCCACGAGCCTGTGGTTGATGAGGAATCTACGGAATGACCTGCACCCTTCAATCAGCCACTCGGCATTATCCTTGTCAGCCAACTGGCTATGTTGTGAGGAGCTGTCAAAGGAAAGCCTTTACGTAGCCACGTCATTCCCGCGCAGGCGGGAATCCAGGCGTCACCCTAACGTGCCTGTAGTTGGCAGGTCTGGATTCCCGCCTGCGCGGGAATGACGGCTTGGGTTCATTGTTTCCATCAAGGCTCAGGTTCCCCCTTGGAACCCATTAAAGTTTTTGCTTTGATAGACGGCTGTCAGCGGACGATTGGTCGAATGGCCATTGGCAACGCCGCGCGATTTTGCGATGTTGGGTCAAATCCAACTCACGGAAATCAACAAGTGAGTATCATTGGTTCACCTCGTGATAATCCATCGTTAAACTGGCCTTAACGGCCATGTGCTAATTCTTGCGTTTGGCTGGCGCGAACCAGCTACCTAATTCGAAATGCAATGGGATTGCATGAAGTCAGGAGGGTGAATGACGGTTTCGACTGTGCCAAAAGAATTGCCCAAAGCAGCATCCTCACGCCGAAGCAAAAAGAGTACGCCCAAGTACACCCTGAAAGAGGCGATTCTGGCCTATGGGTTGCTTTCGCCGGCCGTGCTGTTGATGCTGGTCTTCACCTTCTTCCCCATCGCATTCGGCCTCTACATCAGCCTTTACGATTGGCGGCTTGGCCCTCGCGCATTTCTGGGGCTGGGCAATTACGCCCGCGCATTCGCGCCGCGCTCGGAATTCTGGCCCGCGCTCGCCACCACGGCCACCTACTCATTGCTCAGCGTTCCCATTCAAATCAGTCTGGCGCTGGTGCTGGCCTATCTGCTGTTTCAAAAAATCCAGGGCAAATCAGCCTTTCGCGTGATCATGTTCCTGCCCTACATCACGTCCACCGTTGCCTCGGCGGCGGTGTGGGCGCGGCTGTATAGCCCCGACACCGGCATCATTAATCAGGTGCTGGGTCTGCTCAGCCTGCCCGAGCCGCGCTGGCTGCTGGAGAACAAAGGCGTGTTCACGCTCATCGCCAATGGTTTGGGCTTCAAGATGCCGTTGGGGATCACCGGCCCGAGCCTGGCACTCATCTCGGTCATCATCTACACCACCTGGGTGTTCGTCGGCTACAACATGACCATCTTTCTCGCTGGGTTGGGCAATATACCCGGCGAGCTGTACGAAGCCGCCCGCATCGATGGAGCCAGCGGCTTCCAACTCTTTCGCAACATCACCTGGCCACTGCTGTCGCCGACGACGTTCTTCATCGTCCTGATCACGGTCATCGGCACCTTCAAGGCTTTTAACCACATCTGGGTGATGACGCAGGGCAACAATGGCACGGGCACGGCCGCCATCCTCATTTACAAACAGTTCTATCAGTTCAACCGCGAAGGCTATGCCAGCGCACTCGGCTTTCTGCTCTCGACCGTGATTCTCATCGTCACGATCATTCAAAACCGCGTCGCAGCCAATCGCGTCAACTATTAATGGCCACTGCTGCTCAATCTCCTTCCGTTGGGGTTGCTCAGGCGCAATCGGCTCGAACCCTGCGTTCGCGGACGCAGGGGTGGATCTACCTCATACTGATCATCGTCGGCATCCTGTCACTCATTCCATTTGTGTGGATGTTTCTGACCTCGGTCAAAACCTACAGCGATGTGATTGCGCTGAAGTTCTGGCCGTGGCCGCCGATTGGAACCTCGCAACCGGCCTGGGGTAATTTTGCCGAGGCCATGGCCCGCATCGGCACCGACAGGGATACGGGATTGCCGCTGTTTGTGCGGCATCTGCTCAACACCACCTTTATTACGGTGGCCGTGGTCGTCGGCGTCACCCTCACCTCGGTGCTGGCCGCCTACGCCTTCGCCCAACTGCGCTTCCCTGGCAAGGGCCTGGTCTTCATCCTGGTCCTGATCACGCTGATGATTCCCGAGGAAGTGACGCTGGTGCCGCGCGCCGTGATGATGAACAAAAATTATCTCGGCTGGTACAACACCTATCTGGCACTGACCATGCCCTTTCTCGTCAGTGCATTCGGCATCTTTTTGTTGCGCCAATTCTTCATGCAGATTCCCAGGGATTTATGGGATGCCGCTCGCATCGATGGTGCCGGCCATCTGCGCTACCTTACAACCGTCATGGTGCCGCTGGCTCGCCCTGCGATCTTAACAGTGGCACTGTTTAATTTCATCTGGACATGGAACGAGTACCGCTGGGCTCAGTTGGTCACGTCAAGCGAATCGATGCGCACGGTATCGGTTGGCTTGCAAGGCTTTCTGCAAGCCGAGGGCGGCACGGAGACCCAGCTGGCCATGGCGGTTGCGGTGATGGTGGTGCTTCCGATTCTCGTGCTCTACTTCTTCACCCAGCGCTACTTCACCGAGGGCATTTCAACGACCGGTCTCAAAGGCTGAAACAATTGAGCAGAACCCGACGCTGCTCAATCAAATCAAAAGGGGGTGATGTGTCTGCCTCAGAGTGTGCCATGCCCATGCCGCACACGCGAAACCATTCAATCTATATCTGTCACTAACCACTAATAACTAACCACTAATAGCTACCCACTAATAACCACCCACTCATTAGGAGAGAAGTTAAATGCAACTCAAGAAACTGATGCCGTTGGCGATGGCCGCGGCCCTCATTCTGGCGGCGTGCTCGAGCCCGGCCGCTGCCCCCACCACCGCTCCGGCAGCGCCGGCGGCCACTGAAATCGCCGCAACAGAGGCACCTGCAGCAGCCACCGAGGCAACCGTTGCCCCAACCGAAGCCGCCATGGAAGCGACTGTGGCACCGACTGAGGCCATGACCTCGACCGAAGCGATGACGGCGACAGAAGCCATGACTTCGAGCATGGCCATGACCTCGACCTCCGAGATCGACAACATCGTCCTCAGCCCCGACAAGCCCACCGAGATTACCTTCCTGAGCCGCTATTCGGGTGGTCAATACACGGCCGTGCTCGAGATCACCAACGATTTCAATGCCAACAACCCTTACGGCATCAAGGTGAATCTGGAGACCGTTAGCGGCAGCTACAACGATCTTTACAACAAGATCAACTCGCAGCTGCAAGGCGGCACCCCGCCGGCGCTGGCTCAGGCCTACCAGAACCAGGCCTCGTTCTATCGCAATCAGGACGCCGTCGTCAATCTGGCCCCCTACATCGCCAGCGCCAAGTATGGTTTGACCGCTGAGGATCTGGCCGATTACTACCCCGCCTTCCTGGAGAGCGACAAGAATCCGCAGTATTCCGGCGAGGTACTGGGCTGGCCAACGGCCCGTTCGATCGACGTGCTCTACACCAACCTGGATTGGTTGCAGACGCTGGGTGCCACCGCGCCGCCGGCCACGTTGAAAGAATTCGAGGACCTGGCCTGCAAAGCCAGCAACGCCGATGAGAAGAAATACGGCTACATGTGGCGCGGCGATGCCAGCGACTTTGCCGCCCTGGTGTTTGCCAACGGCGGCCGTGTGCTGGCCCCGGATGCATCGGCCTACGTGTTCAACTCGCCCGAAGCCGTGGAAGTGTTGACTATGCTGAAGCGCATGTTCGAGAATGGGTGCGCCACGGTGCAGCCGCAGGGCGAAATGGCGCAGTCCTACTTCGCCAACCAGTCCATTCTGTTCTCGCTGGAGTCGTCCACGGGGTTGCCGTTCTTTGCCCGCGCCATCGGCGGTGCCGACGCCAAGTTCAAGTGGGCCTATAGCATGTTCCCCCAGAAGGATGCCGCAGCCCCCAAGACCAACATGTATGGTGCCTCCTGGTCGATGTTCAAGACCACACCCGAGCAGCAGTTGGCTTCGTGGTTGTATCTGAAGGCGTTTACCGAGAAGGACAACATCGTGAAGTGGGCCAAGGCGTCCAACTACCTGTCCGTGCGCAAGAGCGCGGCCACCGACGCCATCGCCGCCGTGAAGGAGAACACCCTGTTCACCGACTTCCCGGAAGCGGCCGAGGGCTATGCCAAGTTGTATGACATGGTGCAATACAGCCTGGTCGAAGCACCGGTCGCCGGCTACGATCCCGTGCGCGCGCTCATCCAGGACACGGTCGCCGCCGTCGCCGTCAATGGCGAAGGTGAGCCGCAAGCCGCCTTGGACGATGCCGTGTCTCAAGCCAATGACATCCTGGCCGAAAATGCGCCGGTGAAGTAGGGGTTGCTGAGTAGTCAGTAGCCAGTAATCAGTAGTCAGTAAAAAAGGGCTCTTGTGTCGCACACGCAAGAGCCCTCATCATTTTTCGTCTGACTACTGACTACTGACTACTGACTACTGACTACTGACTACTGACTACTGACTACTGACTACTGACTACTGACTACTGACTACTGACTACTGACTACTGACTACTCAGCTCCCCTCAAACACAAACGGCCTACTTCCCCTCGGCCCCACCGGCATCTCCTCCGGTTTCAACGTCGGCGCATACTGCACCTCATTGGGTTTGGGTAGGCGAAGATACGCCTGTGTGGCACGCTCACCTTCCAGCACCATGTCCTCGGTTTTGGAGAAATCGCCCAGTCCCACCGTGTCATAGGCGTAGAGCGGGATGTGGTGCAGGGTCATGCCCGGCGTGCGCAGCGCAATGTTGGCCGCGTGCTCCAGCTCGCGCAAGACGTCCTGGTAGAGCAGCACCCGCAAGGGGTAGCCGGCGATATTAAAACCGCCGCGAACCTTCTTGGTTCGGTCCTTGGTAAACGCCAGGTCGATGGCCCAGATCTCAGTCGCGCCGCGCGCAATAGCCAGCAGCACCGGCATATTTGAGGTGACGCCGCCATCCACAAACAACTCGTCGTTCAACAGCAGCGGCGGGAAGAACCCCGGCACGGCCGCGCTTAAAAGGATGGCATCGACCAGCGGCGCGCTCAAATCATCGCCATACACATACAGCGTGTGCGTGACTAGATGGCTGATCGTCACCCACAGCGGCAACGTCAAATCGCCAAAGGTTTGCACATGGGCTGGCAACACCTGACGCACGTAATCGCGCAGCTTTTTGGTGTCGGTGAAGAAGTCATGCCCACGCACCATGCGCGCCAACATACTGGCTGTGGAGGATTGTAGTAGCTTGCGACGGCCGGCATCGCGCCACAAATCAGCAACGCGCTCCACCTGAGCCAGCGAGGGTTCTACAGCCAGGTAAGCGCCGTTGAGTGCGCCGGCCGACGTGCCCACGATCATGTCTGGCACGATGCCGGCCTGCAGCAGCGCTCGCATCGCACCGACTTCAAGCGGCCCACGGTTGCCGCCGCCACTCAGAACAAACGCTC
>JBBQST010000334.1:0-5447 GCA_038213625.1 Thermoflexales bacterium | reverse complement strand
TGCTAACTTTTTATTTGTTTCCGCGCTCTTTTTTGGTTTGGGTTTTGTGTTCTGCTCGGCACCCCCCCCCCCCCTACGGGGGCGTCGCCCACTACACCGCCCCCCCCCTTTTGGGGGTCGGGGGTCTCTTTTGCCTTCCCGCTATGCGACAGGAATAACTCTCAAAAATTAGTATTTTCACCCACCGTCATCAAGGCCTCGGCCACCTGCCCAAACGGTTACCCATCGGGTGTGGCCGTTATGGGCGCAAATCGAAAAGTGAATTCCTCCCACTGCACCTGCTCGTCGAGGCCAATGCGCTTGTCGATGCGAATGGGTGCGGCCAGTCGCAGGGGGGAGAACAAGTTGCCATGCCATGGGCTGGTTTTACCTCATTTGCTGGAGACGGCCTGACGTATGTTGGTGCGCTTGGTTTTTAGAATTTTCATCACAACGACACGAAGATTCATGAAGGACCCAAAGATTGAATTCGTTTCATCGTCGCGGCCTTTGTGCCTCTTTGTACCTTTTCGTGCCTCTTTGTGTCTTTGTGGTGAAAATTCAAAATTTCAACTTAAAACCTCGTATAATGCCGGCCGCGTTTGCGCGATACAGGACTAGCCAAATTTTTAATTTAAGCATGCACTGGGATCAATCAGCAGCCGAAGGGGGGAACAACCAATATGATGAAAGTCAACGTCGACGACGACGAGACCTTCGAGAGCGCACTGCGCCGCTTTAACAAGATGGTGCAGGGAGATCGCGTTCTGGCCGAGGTTCGCGGCCGCCGCTATTTTGAGAAACCCAGCATTATTGAGAAGCGCAAACGGGCCGCCAAGTTGCGCAAGAGCCGACGCTCTGGTTCGAAGTACGCCGGAATGGAAGTCTGATCTCAGGCACACATCAGGCACTTACACGCCAGCGCGTCAATCAGCAACCCTGTGGGGCGGACAGCAATGTTCGCCCCACATTTGTTTTCAGGCCGCAGAAAACCTCAGACATTTTAGACAGAATCAGTCGTTAGAAATTTGCTGTGATGAAGCTGAGGGGACTTTGGACAGAATGACAAAATGAACAAAATGCAGCGTTTTTCATGCCGTCTGATTCTGTAAATTTTGTCATTCTGTCTAAAATCCGATCTGATTTCTCCGGCAAATTCAGAGACTTTAAATTCACCGCGAGGTGAACCCAGCAAGACCATTCAAGGAAATTATGGAAGTATCCATTCAACAACGCCTGCAAGATGATTTGAAAGATGCCATGCGCAGCAAGCAGGAGATGAGGAGCCGCGTGATCCGGTTTCTCGTCGCTGCGATCAAAAACGAGATCGTGAATGCGCGCACCGACGGCCGCGGCGGTGTACTGAGCGATGCCGATGTGATGGGGTTGATTCGCCGCGAAGTGAAGCAGCACGAAGAATCCTTGCTGGAAGCCAAAAATGCCGGCCGCGAGGATCTGGTTGAAGAGCAGAACAATGAACTGGTGGTGCTTCGGTCCTATCTGCCGCAACAAATGAGCCGCGAAGCCATTGAAGACCTGGTTCGCCAGACCATTGCCGAGGTCGGCGCCACCACCCCCAAGCAACAGGGCCAGGTGATGAAAGCGTTACAACCCAAGGTCAAAGACATTGCCGATGGTAAACTAGTGAACGAGGTCGTGCGCGAATTGCTGAAATAGGCAGCTCAAGCGACGGAGTGCGAATGCAATGAATCTGGATGCCGCTACCCGCTCCGAGCGTCAATTTAATCGCCGCAAGGCCATGCTGCTCGCAGGGATCGCCATTTTTGCATTTGTCGGCATCACAGTAGCTCAACTCTCTCGTTTCTTCATCGGTGGGCGTGGCACTTTAAACGTGGGCGATGTCGCACCACGTGATCTTCGCGTGCCCCGGCGCGCCAGCTATATCAGCGAGTTCGAGACCAATCGGCTGCGTGATCTGGCCGAGGCCTCGGTCGCGCCCATCTTCAGCCAGCCGGATGCACAAATCTCCCGCCAGCAACTCATCGCCGCGCGCGATCAGATGTTGCGCATCTCGCAGACTCGCAATAACACCCAGACGCCGATCGAAGACCGCATTCGGCAGCTCACTGCACCCAAGGGCCTGACTGAAACGGCGATTTCACCCATCAGCGAGGCTTTGGCGCGCAAGCTGCTGGCTTTCTCCGAAACCTCATGGGCGCGGGTCGAGACTCAGGTGATTTCAGTGTTGGATGTGGCATTGCGCTCCTCAATCCAACCCGACAATCTGGTTCGCACGCAGGAGATGTTGACGGGCCTGATCAGCCTCAGCCTCAGCACGGATGAAGCGTTGGCGGTTCAGGAACTGGCCCGGCCTCTGCTGGTGCCGAACACGGCCTACGATGCAACGGCGACCCAGATCGCCCGTCAGCGCGCCCGAGACTTGGTGCTGCCGGTGGAGCGTACCGTTGAGGCGAACCAGGTGCTGGTGCGCAGCGGCCAGGTGGTGCGCGAGATTGAAGCTGAAGCATTGGAGATGCTGAATATGCGCCGGCCCGGAATGGCTCTGGCCGATGTGCTCAGCGCGGGCATTTTTAGCGCGTTGGGGGTGGTGATGCTGGGGGCCGGCATGGTGTACGGCCACGGCAATGTCTTCACCCGCTCGATTCGCAGCACGTTGCTCAGCGTGTTTCTGATCATTGTCACGTTGCTCTTAACGCGTTGGCTGTTGCCGGGTCATGGTTTGCTGCCGTATCTGGTGCCCATTGTCGCAGTCAGTCTGTCAGTCACCATCTGGTCTGGCACGCTGCCCGGCATCATTGCCGGCATCATGCTGGCTGCGCTGGCCAGCCTCGATCTCGACAAGCCCGCTGAATTTACGGCCTACTTTGCCTGTGGCGCACTCATCGGCTGTCTGGCGCTCGGTCGTGCCGAGCGGCTAAGTTCGTTTGCGCGGGCGGGCATCGCCGCGGCGTTGGGTCAGGCCCTGGTGATTTTGGCATTCAACCTGCCGGACATGCAATCCCAGGATGTGCCGCAACTGGCATCATATTTGGTGGCCAGCCTGTTTAGCGGCGTGTTCTCGGCGGCACTGGCTCCCCTGTTGTTGTATCTCAGCGGTCTGGTGTTGGATATCACCACGTTGCTCCAATTGATCGAGCTATCGCGGCCGTCGCATCCCCTGCTGCAGCAAATGCTGTTGCAGGCGCCCGGCACCTATCACCATAGCCTCATGGTTGCCAACCTGTCCGAGCAGGCGGCCGAGCGGATTGGGGCCGACTCGCTGATGACGCGCATCGGGGCGTATTACCACGACATCGGCAAGCTGGTGAACCCGCACTTTTTCATCGAGAATCAGTTGCAGGGCATGAACGTGCACGACCAACTGGACCCGGCCACCAGCGCCGCCATCCTGCGCAACCACGTCACCGACGGCATGAAGCTAGCCCGGCAATACCGGCTGCCATCCAACATTCAAGCGTTCATCGCCGAGCACCATGGCACCACCAAGATGCGCTATCAACTGGCCTTGGCCACCCAGGACAATGCCGAACCGCCCGACCTTTCGCAGTTCACCTACCCCGGCCCGCGCCCGCGCAGCAAGGAGACGGCGCTGGTGATGCTGGCCGATGGCTGTGAGGCGATTGTGCGCGCGCAACGGCCGGCCAATCTGGATGGGTTGGAGGCGGCGGTGCGGCAGATTCTGACCGACCGGCTGGCCGATCATCAACTCGATGACAGCAATCTCACCCTCAAAGAGCTCGACCAGATTCGGCAGTCGTTCATGGATACCTTGCGCGGCGCGTATCACCCTCGCATTCAATATCCGCCGACCCTGCGCAATGCGCCGGGGGGTGCCGCGACCCCAACCACATCGATTGCCGAGCCACAGGAAGGGGTTGCCGACTCACCCTCGACCCCAACCAACAGCGCAGCCATTGAGCCCAACGTCGGCACCATTTGATGAAACCGCGAACCAGCGCAGTGTCCACCGCAGCCGCGCCCGCAGCAACGGCCTGCACCCTGCACGTTCAAATTCCGAGAGCGTATGCACAGCCCGGCCGACGCACATTGGTGCGCAAGGCTGCCCAGGCCGCGGTCGATGAAGTGCAGCCCGATCACGCGGTTGAGTTTTCGGTTCGGTTGGCCGATGACGCGGTGCTATACATGCTCAATCAGCAATATCGCGGCATGGACAAACCCACCGATGTCCTGTCGTTTGGGGGTGAGCGCTGGCGTGACGGCACGAAACAGGATGGGGCAGAAGAGGATTTAGACCCAGCCATGCAGGAGGGCGATGCGGAATATCTGGGCGACATCATCATCTCGATGGAGCGGTGCGCGGCCCAGGCGGCAGCCGGTGGTCATGCCGTGGACGAGGAGCTGGCGCTGCTGGTCGTCCACGGCACCCTGCATTTACTGGGCTTCGACCACAATAATCAATCGCGCAAGAAGCGCATGTGGTCGGCCCAGGATCACGCCTTGCAAGCCATCGGCATCGTCAATCGCGTGCCGTTGTAAATACCCTTCCAAAGTGTTGCGTGGTTGTAAAGACGTTACAGCGCAAAGGCCACTTGGCCCTACACAATGGTTTCTAGTTTTGGCCTTACTGATTAGCGATCCAAGAGTATGCGCCTCGCAACACTACAGGTTTACTCACAAAAACTGATGTTCCAGTGAGATATCTTGAAAGTTGAATATTTACGTTTTGGCCATTTGGATTGCCTGTATAGCAGACAAATGGCCAAATCATTGCTGAATAAGTGGGTGAATTAGTTGCATCCGGTGGCAGCGTATCAGGGATTTCGCCAAAAAACATATTCCCAAAATAGTTGCTTGAGCCAGCTGATGTCCAGAATGGTGTGAGGCGATCTTGGGTGTTAAAGCT
Source organism: Thermoflexales bacterium (assembly GCA_038213625.1). Lineage (GTDB taxonomy): Bacteria > Chloroflexota > Anaerolineae > J036 > Brachytrichaceae > JANMVQ01. The sequence continues at coordinate 622 of JBBQST010000334.1, read as the reverse complement.
GCCAATATCTTTATGTAGCGCATACAACACTGTGTAATATCCAGCATTGGGTTTTGTTGGTTCATTTGCTGCGGCCGCTGAGAGCGTAACTGTATCAGTGAGAGATTGGCCTGCAGTAGTCATTTGACGCCATTGATTCAAGCCTGTCTGCTCTTGATTGAGTAAGATTCTCGACCAGACTGTGTAGCATACACCGAAGGGCATACGCCAGTAGTCAGGCATAGCGCCGTCATTGAATGCCGTAAATTTATTGGTGAATAATGTTCCAGAATTACTCGACGCTAAACCACTGCAATATACAGCGTCGGCGTCGTACTTGATATACACGTTGCCAACGTCAGCATGCCAAAACCACTGATTTCTTTTATCCCAAGCGGCCGTCCAAGTATTAACAAACCTGCCATACCAAGGCCCTGCCCCGGCAGGGATTTGTGGTCGTGGTAAAGGTGGAGGCTGAGGTGTTATAAGTGCAGAGTTCTTTTGTGGTGCGACATAGGGAGCTTTATTTGCGATGTGTATATTGTGGTATGCACTGTTGCTACCGCTCAAATAATTGTCAACACGAGAACGTAGCGCAATCCATGCCAGCCATGAATTCCAATATTGCAAACCCTTCCATATG
>JBBQST010000333.1:0-5462 GCA_038213625.1 Thermoflexales bacterium | reverse complement strand
GGCTCACTGCCGATCTGGTCGGCCACAGCGACGCGATAGCCCTTCTCGATCAGCCGTGCAATATAGGCCTCGGCGGCATGGTGCGGCACGCCGGCCATGGGAATGCGGGTGTCTTTGGCGATGGGCCGCGAGGTCAGATACACATCCAGCTCGCGCGCGATGAGCTCGGCGTCGGCATCAAACGTCTCGAAGAAATCGCCCAGCCGAAAGAACAAAATGCAATCGGCATACTTGCGTTTGATCTCGAGATATTGCCGGCGAATGGGGGTGGCTTCGTCTTTAACTGGAGGCATGGGGAGTTGGGTGGCTGCTGGCTGGTGGCGGTTGGCGGCGGCTGGCGGCGGCTGGCAGCTGGCAGATGGCAGCTGGCCGAATGATGATAGCACGCGGAGTAGCACAAATGCTCTACTTTTGTGATGCAAAACGAGTCGGATTTGGGTGGCGTTTCTGATTGCCAGTCTGGCAAAAAACGCCTGTTACTTCAAGATGTAATACGTGCCGCGCTTGTCGCCGACTTTCATGACGATGCCACGCTCGACCAGATCTACAAAATCGCGGCGCAATGTTTCGGGGTTCACGTCGGGACTCAACTTTTGGTAGTCGCTGTTGGTGATGCGGCCATGTTCGCGCACAAATTCCAGCATTTTTTGCAGCCGCTGTTGCTGTGCATTTGTGGGCGAGGCGATGGCGGCATCGGCCACGTCGGCTGCAGGCGTTTTGGCAAACAGGGTCACCATGAATCCGCCGTCGGTCTCCTCAAATTTGGGCTCGGTCTGGTTGCGCTCTTTCATGACCCGAAACATGCGGTCGATGCCGTAGCCCAGTCGCTCGATGAAGCCCATATCGGCCAGCCCCTGCACGATGGCCTCGTTGCGGCTGTAGCGCTCTTTCAACAAATTCTTCAAGGTCACATGGCCGGGCAACTTGCCGGGGCTGCGCACTTCAACTCGATTGCTAAACATGAGCACCTGAATCTGGCTGCCGCTCAGCCGGTAGTCGCGATGCGCCACGGCGTTCACCACCGCCTCGCGCAGGGCGCTGGCCGGGTAGGGCGCTTCGTCGCTGCGCTGCCAGTTCTTCATGCGGCTCTGCACCGTCATGTTTTCGATGAGAAACGCCTCGGCCTTGCGAATCTGTTCGGGCAGGGTGCCGCCGATGGTCTGGCGCACAAAGCTGTCATCCATCTCAGCCCCGCTGAAGCGCACGGCCAGCACCTCGGCCCCCTTGATCCAGCGCTGGGGTTGTTTGCCAAACAGGAGCAGGCCGGCATAGGTGGGCTTGAGCTTGCGCGAACCTTGCACGCAGCCGCGGTTCAGCAGGAGCTCTTCAGGACTACTGTCGCCGGCCCCAATTTTGGCCGCATAGACTTCGATGGCTTTCCAGTTCAAATCGTCCTTGCTGCTGCCGCTGGGGCTGGCGCTTTCCCACGCACCCTCGCCGCGCATGAGCATGAGTTCGCGCAGGGGCCGCGCGGTCAGCACGCTGATGCGGCCGCCGCTGCGGGTGTAATGCCGGCCCTCGACGCTATACACATTGGGCAGGCCGTCCGGCACTTCAATGGCTAGCGTTAATAGTTGACTCTCGGTATCCTCGGCATTCTCGCGCACCCAATACGGCAGCGGCACAATCAGGCGCGGCTCGCTGGCCAGCAAGGCTTTGTAGCTGTTTTCCAGCAGCGCGTGTGGATCGATGTCGTTGGGTTTGGCCGTGCCTGTTAGGGTGAATTGAGGTGCCACTGGCACCAGCAGCACGCCGCCGCGTGAGTTTGCCAGGGCTGTCAATGCCCGTGCCATGCGCTCGGGCGTAGCCAGACTGGCCGAAAGCACCTCAATATGGGCACCTGAGCCGGCGCTCAGCAATTTTTTGACATCGGCGGCAGACAACATAGTGAAGGGATATTGTGCCTCAGAATTTGAACTTCACGCGGTTATCATTGCCCCATGCAGATCGAGGAGACTGACGAGGAGACTGACGAGGAGACTGAATAGATGCGCTATGGATGACAAGCTCAAGAAATTTCTGCGCCAGGCTTCCCCACTCATTGCAGTGCAGGTTGTGCTGGCGATCATTAATATCTTTGTCATCGCAATATCCGGCAGCTTTGTGCCGTGGGCGATGATTCCGATTGCGGCCATGGCCATCCCCGAGTTCGTGATGTTTGCCAATGCCTTCCTGAATGAGGAGGTGGGTGAAGACCCGGCTGCCGCCGCCAGCAAACTCAAGCGATTCATTCGCCAAACCTCGGCGTTGTTCGGCACGCAGTTTCTGCTGGCCATGATCAACCTGTTTACGATTCTGGTTTCGGACGGCCCCCAATCGTTGTGGTCGCTGATCCCGATCGCGGCCATTGGTATTCCCGAGTTCATCATCTTAGCCAATACGTTCTTGTCGGACAACCACTCCTCAGACCGGGTCAACGACTCTGAAGACACCTCGGATACTGAATCAAGCGAAGGGTTGCAATCCGATGCGGCCCGGCGTGAGGCCAAGCGCGCCGCGCGGGAGTTCACGCGGCAGGCTAAACGCACCGCTCGTGAGATTCGCAAGGGCACATTGCAGAGCTACGGCCCGGCTGTAAACACCTCGGGGGCCGCGCTTGCTGATGCGACTCAAGTGTCTGCCACAGCAACGCCTGCATCCCAATTCGACTTCAATGTTGAAACCGATCTGGCCCAGGCCCGGCGTTACAAGCAGCAGATTGAAGCGCTGATCAAGGCCAATCCCAACAAGAGCACGCGTCTGGCCGATGTGTCGACACAGGTGAACGAGTGGGTGAAAATTGTGGAAGCGATGGCGGCGCGCATTACCGATTTCCGGCGCAACACGTTGATCCAGAATGATCTGACGGCCGTGCCAAAAGCGATCAGCAAGCTGCAGGGGCAGGTGGCTGAGGAAACCGATGAGCGCGTGAAGTCGCGGTTGCAACAGACATTGGCGACGCGCCAGAATCAGCTTGCGACATTGGAGAAATTGCAGAGCACTATGCGCCAGGCCGAGATTCAACTGGAGAGCACCGTCGCCTCGCTCGGCACCATCTACTCACAGGTGCTCACGGCCCAGTCCACGAATCAAGTGGCCGACTACAGCCACCTCGCCGCCAATGTGTCCGAGCAGGTGCAGCAGTTGCAGGATCAGATCGAGGCGCTTGAAGAGGTGAAGTTGGGTGGGAATTTGGGGGGATAAGGGAGGGGAGACGGGAGACGACGGACGGATGACGGCTAGTGAGTCTTCAGCCGTCATCCGTCCGTTGTCTCCCGTCTCTTCAAGAAAACTCAAACGATGAACATAGGTATCTTAGGAGCCGGTGCCATGGGCGGCACACACGCGCGCGCGTTTGCCAAATTGCCCGACGTGAAGGTGGTGTTGGTGTCGTCGCGGAGCATAGCGAAGGCGGAAGCGTTGGCGGCCGAAATGGGTGCCGAGGCGACGACCGATGACGCGGCCATCATCGCCGATCCGCGGGTCGATGCGATTGCCAACACGCTGCCGACCCATTTGCACAAGGACTTTACGATTGCGGCGTTGCGGGCGGGTAAGCCAGTGTTATTGGAGAAGCCGTTTGCGCTGAATGTGGCCGAATGCGACGAGATATTGGCCATGCGTGATGAAACCGGCACGCCACTCATGCTCGGCCACACCCTGCGCTTCTGGCCGGAATATGTGACGCTGGTGAACTTTGTGCATAGTGGTGCGCTGGGTCGGCCCCTCTCGGCGGTGGCGGCGCGGCTGGGCACCGAGCCGAATTGGAGCAGTTGGTTCGCCGATCCAGCCCAGAGTGGCGGGGCCGTGCTCGATCTGATGATCCACGACCTGGATGTGCTCAATTGGATCTTCGGCCAGCCCAAGACGATTGATGCGCGTGGCCAGCAAGCCCGACCGGGGCTGTGGAACCATGTGCAGGCGCTGGTCGATTTTGGCAATGCTGTAGGCACTGTCGAAGCCTCGCACTTCTATCCCAAGACGCATCCGTTCACCATGCAGTTGCGGGTGCTGTGCGAGCGCGGTTGCGCCGAGATGGGGTTCGTGGCCGGCAGTTACACCGACCCCGGTGCCAAAGTGACGTTGATGGCCTATGACGCCGAACGTGCCTTTGCATTGCCAATTGCACCCCAGGATGCCGGCGATGCCTATGAGCGCCAAATTGCCTATTTTGTGGACTATGTGCGCGGCCGTGTGCCGTTGACGCGCGGCACGCCGGAGCAGGCGCGGCTGGCCGTGGCGTGCTCAAATGCGGCGCGTGAGTCTTTGGAAAGTGGGAAAGTGGTGGCTGTGGATTAGCGAATTGAGTCTAGCAACAGCAAATATGGGTAGATACCGTCTTGGAAGTCAAGCAATTTTAGGAAGGCGAGAGGAATAGGCGGGATCAAAGGGACGATTGGATTTGAGGACGCCGAAGGCGAGACGCAGGAGTTTGCGCATGGCGGCACAGAGGATGACCATGGGATGTTTGGAGCGGGCTTCAAGCCGGGCAGCAAGCTCACGGACACAGGGGTTGTGAGTGAGGGCGGTGAAGCACAACGAACTCACTCTTAGAATCTGCCCCGACCATGCACTAATCCGGCGACAATGCGCTCGCGCCGATGTTGAACTCACACGCCACCCGTCAGCCACCCACCTCTCGAACACCCATCCACGGCTGGCTCTTCGGCATCTTTGTGATCGCGCTCGCGTTGCGGATTGGGTATGTAATCCCGCGCTGGCAAACGTTGCCGCAGTGGAACGTCGACGCCATCGGCTACCACCAGCTTGCGGTCAATACCCTGGCCGGCCGCAGTTTCTCGCTCAACACCGAAGCGCCCTTTCGGCCCGATTCCATTCGCACGCCCGGCTATCCCATGCTTCTGTCAGCCATCTACCTCATCACGGGGATACAGCCGCATGCAGCCATTTTGGTGCAGTGCGCCATCGATGCATTCACGGCCGTGATGGCGGCCTGGCTGGCCTGGCAACTCACGCACCGACGACCCTCACTGATCGTGGCCGGCCTGTGCTACGCCACCGACACGGTGGCCTGGCGCTACAGTGCCGAGCTGTATGTCGAAGTGGTTCAGGGAGCGGCACTGATCAGCCTGGTTTGCCTCATCATCTTCAATGCATGTCTTGCCAAACGGCCCATGCTTCATGCCGTTGTGCTGGGTCTGGCCAGCGGCCTCCTCGTGCTCATCAAGCCCAATCTGTTGCCGCTGCCGCTCCTCGTCGCGGCGTTCGTGCTGTGGCGCAATCGGAATGGGCGGCGCACCGTGGCCGTGTTACTCAGCGCGGCCCTCACACTATTGCCGTGGTGCATTCGCAATCAACTGGTGTTTGGGCGCTTCACAGTTTCTACGGTGTTTGAGAACAATGTGCTACTGGTCAGCGCGCCGGCCACCCTCGTCGAGGCCAACCACGAGGACACCCTGCCGTGGACACCGCGCTGGATGTTTCACTTCGATGCCGTGGTCGAACGCGCCATGCAGGCAAAC
>JBBQST010000332.1:0-5489 GCA_038213625.1 Thermoflexales bacterium | reverse complement strand
CTGCAGCCGCTGCAATTGTTGTGGCTGAACCTGCTGACGGATGGACTGCTCGGGATTGGCCTGGGCGTGGAGCCGGCCGAGCGCAATGTGATGCTGCGCAAGCCCTTCTCGCCCAAAACCAGCATCTTCAGCGACGGCGTGGGGGGTCAAATCATTCGATATGGCCTGGTCATCGGCATCATCTCGCTGGGCATGGGTGCGCTGCACTTTTTTGCCGGCGACGCCGACTGGCAGACCATGATGTTTACGACGCTGGCATTCTGTCAGGTCTGGCAGGCGCTGGGCATTCGCTCTGGCAACGACTCGCTGTTCCGCGCCGGCGTGTTCACCAACAAGCCGTTGTTGTTGCTGTCCCTCATCGTCGTGGTCGCGCAACTGGCCGCGCTGTATGTGCCCTTTTTGCAAACCTTCCTGCGCACCGAAGCGCTGGACCTCGGCGAGTTGGGCCTGTGTGTGGCGGCCGGCTTCCTCGTCTTCGTCTACGCCGAAGTGGAGAAGTGGTTCCTGCGCCGCGCTGAGTCGAATCGGTTGAGCGTGATGCCGCCGGTGGTGCCGGCGTAATGCGCGGTTGCTGCACTGGCCGGCCGTGTGCAATCTGGTTTCGCAGGGGCGCAGCATGCTGCGCCCCATAGGCACGAAATTAAGAGTAACGAATACCCATACTCAGCAAAACGTTTGGTTTGAGTCTCGCTTCGGAGACCCCCGACCCCTAAAGGGGAGTCGCTGATGACGTCTTCGACTCCCCTTTAGGGGTCGGGGGTCCATTGACGAAGCTCCAGATGAGCCTAACTCAGCTTAATTTCGTGCCCATGGGGCGCAGCATGCTGCGCCCCTACCCTACAATGCACATCACGTAATGAACTTTTGCCGACCTCTAATTAGATAGGCGTGTAACACCTGAAGATATACACGACAACACACCTTAAACCCTTCGGGTGGCGAATGCACCCGTTGTCAGACCAAAACTGACGACTGGCTACTGATTACGCATTACTTGCGACTTCCCTTCCTCAAAGACGCGATAATCGCACGGCATGTCCGCACGACCTCGTACCCAGGCAGCATCAGCAACCATCGCAAGACACCCGATTGCCTTCGCCGGCCTCCTGCTGATTGCGTTTGCACTACGCGCAGTGAATCTCACCGGCGAGAGCCTGTGGCGCGACGAGGTCGACATCGTGAACTTCGCGCTTCAGCCGATGCGTTCGCTGCTGGCCGGCTTCACCGAAAAGGGGTTCAACGGCCCGCTGTATCTGCTGCTGATGCGGCCGTGGCTGGCGTTGGCCGGCGTCAACGACTTCGCACTGCGTTACTTCTCGCTGCTGTGCAGTATCGTGTTAATCGCGCTGGTATGGGCGCTGGCGCGGCAGTGGGTTGGACCGCGTGCAGCCTGGGTGACGGCGTGGCTACTGGTCGTGTCGCCCGTGCACATCTGGTACGCCGGCGAAGGCAAGATGTATACGCTGCAGCCGCTTCTGCTGGTGCTGGCGATGTATGCACTGGCACGGATCCTCACATCAAATTCAAAGGCCGCGCGCTGGTGGTGGGTCTTCGTCGTGGCGACGTCCTGCGCGTTTTACGTCCATGTCCTTTCACCGGTCTTTTTAGTTGTGGCAGCGGCTGTGTTTGTGTCGCAATGGCCGGTCGCTCGCGCTCATCTTAAAGGCGCGTTCATTGCCCTGGCCTGTCTCACGGTGCCGTACGTGCCGTTGCTGATCTGGCAGTTCCCGGCCCTCTCCCGCGGCATCGAGACCGGCCACACGTTCTACCCGCTCGGCACCATGGCCCAGGTGTTGCTCGCCGACTGGAGCTATGGTTTTGGCATCAACGCGCCGCTCTACTTCATCACCCAACCTGCGTGGGTGCGTTGGGTCTGCATCGGCCTGTTCGCGGGGCTGGCAGGCCTCGGGTTGATTCGTCTGCTGGCACAGCGGCCCCAAATTGCCATGGGTTTATGGGCCTGGCTGACATTGCCTGCTTTGGCAGTCTATGCCGTCTCGACTCGCGCCCCTGTGTTCGAGCCGCGCTATTTGCTGTGGTGCGCGCCGGCGCTGTTTATTTTGATTGGTGTTGGGATCACAGGAAACGAGAAAACGAAACTCTCTCCGCCTACCCACCTCGCGCTCATCCTCATCGCCCCGCTCACCCTCATCAGCTTGCTGGGCCTGGCCGCACAATGGGCCCGGCCCATTCGGCCCGACATGCGCGCAGCCACGTCTTTTGTAGCCAGCCGGCTGGAAACCAATGACATCGTCACATTTCAGATTCCCCACGGCCGTTACACCTTTGGCTACTACCTGGCATCGCGCCCCCTCCAACCCGGCCAGAACGCGCCGCAGGTGGTTGAAGGCCCTTATACCAATTACGGCATGAGTGAGGTCGATGTTGAGCAGGCGGTCATGCCGTATGTGCCACCCGACCGGAACCTATGGCTGATTGAGCTGGAGCCGGCTATGTGGGATGCGCGCGGCATGGTGCGCCAATGGTATGACGACCACATCCCCCTCATCGAACGCCGTGAATTCAACGGCATCACCGTCAGCCTGTATCGCCATCACGCCCCATGACACACACTCACCCAAACCCACACCAACGGCCACACAACCTTCCACACGCCATTCACATCGCCATCGACGAAACCCTGCGCGCCCGTGCCCTGGCCGACGCGGCCGTGCGCCAGATGTCGCGCACGCGTGCCTCGCAGCAGGATGCCTACATCGGCACCCTGGGCGAGTTAGTATGGGCCAAGCTGCGCTACGGTGACTGGTCGCACTTCGACACGCTCCACACGCGCGGCAAAAGCGATGATGCCGGTTCGGGCGACAACGCCGGCGATGTCGAGATCAAAACCTCCAAGACGCGGATTTCAGTCTCATCCCATTTAATGGTGCGTGAGGATTACGCCCTCAAACGGCAGCCCGCATTCTATGTGCTGGTGTTGGTGCCGCAGGATCAGCCGCCGCAGCAGGAGCGCGATGCCTATGTGTGCGGCTGGGCCAGTCATGCCGAAGTGATTGCGCGGCCACCGATCGAGCGCATCTCGCGGCACACCCAGCAGCCGCAGGGTTTTCGCTGCTATGAGGTGGGCTGTGGCGACTTGAAGCCGTTGCACACATTGCCGTTTAGGCTGGCCGGGCTGCAATAGTCGTAATCGCATTTCCATTCGGCAAATTTTCGACAGAATCAGTCGTTAAAAATGGGTCGCGGAATCGGAACGGATTGTGTCCAAAATCCGCATTCACCAGCGAGCCATTCCCGATTGCGCCTGAATTGGTATCATTGCGCAAAACCAGCCGTGAACACTGTCACCCTTCACACACTCAACGACTTCGCTTCGGCCCATTTGCACAACGAGCGCAACATTCATGTGCTGTTGCCGCCGCGTTACGCCAACAGCCCCCGCAAACGCTATCCCGTGCTCTACCTCAACGACGGCCAGGATTTGCACGCCCTTCGCGTGCGGCCGACGCTGCAACGGCTGTATGACACCCACGCACTGCAACATATCATCGTGGTGGCAGTGCCGACCAATCACGACCGGCTCAATGAATACGGCACCGCCCACATGCCCGATTTCAAGGGCCGGGGTACGCGCGCCCAGGCTTATACCCGCTTTATCATCGAAGAAGTCATGCCGGAGATTCAGGGGCTTTATCGCGCGCAAACCGGGCCACAGCACACGGCTTTTCTGGGTGCATCACTGGGGGGCCTGTCCGCCTTCGATATCGCCTGGAATTACCCGCGTGTGTTCGGCACCTGTGGCGTGTTCTCCGGCTCGTTCTGGTGGCGAACTGATTCCAAGGACGTGCAGGCCAAAACGATCTCGCGGATTGCCCATGACATGGTGCGCGAAAGTGATCGCACGCACGGCCCGGCCAACGGGCGATTCTGGTTTCAGGCCGGCACCGAGGATGAGAAGGATGACCGCGACCACAACGGCGTGATCGACGCCATTCAAGACACCACCGAGCTCATGGATGAGCTGGCTCAGAAGGGCTATCGCCCCGGCAGCGACATGGTCTATGTGGAGGTGAAGGGCGGGCAGCATCATCCCAATACGTGGGCCGAGGTGTTGGGGGAGTTTTTGCAATTTGCGTTTGGTCAGGGTCGGGTGCAAGTGAACACGTAGCTTTTGACGTTCTCCGTAGTCGTAATCGTTTACGTAGACGTTCACGTAATCGTAGACGTATACGTGAACGTCTACGATTACGACTTCAACTCACCACAAGCCGCGCCGGCGCTCTCGCCACACACGTCACACAACGGCCACGCCCACGTTCTTCCTCGGCCACCGCCACCACTTGGCCGTTCAACACAAACGCACTCACCCGCGTGTCTTCATCCAGCACCACACCCAGCTCCAGCTCGAACGTGCTATCGCCGGCCACGTCGATGCTGATTTGCGCGGATGTTTGCTCAATGCGCACATCGAAATGCGAATCGCCGACGCGCAACTGTTGCACCGACGCGCTGCCCCATTCCTTCGGCAACTGCGCCACCACGCGCAGTTTTCGGCGCGCGGCATCCGGCTCAATGCCCAGAAAGCACTCGACCGTGGGCGAGATGACGCCGAGGTTGCTCCACAATTGTAGAAAACACCACTGGTCTGGCAGCGCCTCGCAAATGGTGCCAGGGGTGCGAAAGGACAACTGTGCGGCCAGGGCATGGCTCATGCGCAGTGCATCTTGCGTGTGGCCGTAGCGCGCGGCAGATAGCGCCAACATGCCGGCGTTGATACTCATCACATCCTGCCGGTCAGGGTGCAAATACATGCCGATTTCATTGGAGAACTCGCTGGATTGAAGCCGCGCCAGCGTACGGCGCGCTTGCTCCGGTGAGGCAATCCCCACTTCCACCGGACACATCACCACCCAATGCCGCAACAGCCAGTGCATGTCGAGATCAACCGGCACGTCTGAAAATTGAGCGAGGCCGGGCGCGAACAAGGTGTGAGCCAGGCGCACCTGTCTGAGGAAATCGTGCGCGTTAAGGTCAGCTTGCACAAGGTCCGCCTGGGTATCCAGCGCCGCCAGTGCCGCACGCACCTGCCCCGTGCTGGCGCGGGCGTCGGCAAACAGACCTTCGCCCTCCAGCCACCACTCCGTTTGAATGCGCGTCTTCAAGGCATCGGCTTTGCTGCGGTAATCGGCCAGTGCCTCGGTGTCGTTCAAATAGGACGCGATGTCGATCAGTCGCTCCAACGCCTCCCAGGTATACGCGGCCACATCGACGCACTCAATGCCGCTGTGCATCTCCAGGGTCTCGATGATGCTGCGGCCACTGGGGCATAGGTCGCCGTCGGGATCGCTGGCACCCAGCAGATAGTCCAGCACGCCCTGCTTACAAAACGGGTACAACTCGCGCAGCATGGCGTCGTCGCCCGTCCACTGCCAATACTGGTGCACGGCCCGCACAAACGTCGGCACCTCCACAGCGTTGCCCTCGTTGTAGACGACGCCGTTGGTGCTCATCTCGTGCAGCACCCGGCC
>JBBQST010000331.1:0-5512 GCA_038213625.1 Thermoflexales bacterium | reverse complement strand
CTCTCTTTCGCGGCTTGGGGGGCCGGGTTTGGGCCGGCATCCCCCCCCCCCCCCCCCGCCTCTCCCCCATTCCCACATCTCAATCTCACTGAACTCAAACGAAAGCGGCATACAATTTTCCCAACGGCCCGTGCCAGGATGCGCTGGCCGACAAGGAGGGCGATCGGTATGTCGATTGCTAAGTTACAACCCAATGGTGCCCCTTCACCTCAAAAAGCATTGCAGCCCAGGACGGCTGCCAATGGCAATGGCAACTCCAAAATAAATCTTGTTGCCAAACCCGTTGAGCTTCGTGAACAGGACGCCTACACCACTGCGCTGGCCCAGTTCGATAAGGCCGCGCACATTCTCAACCTCAACCCCGGCATGGCCGAGCATTTGCGCAGTTGCAAGCGCGAGCTCACAGTCCACTTCCCGGTGAAGATGGACAACGGCGAGATTCAGACTTTCACCGGCTATCGCATTCACCACAACACGGCTCGCGGCCCCACCAAGGGCGGCATTCGTTATTCGCCGTTTGTCTCGCTGGATGAAGTTCGCGCGCTGGCCATGTGGATGACCTGGAAATGTGCCATCGTGAACATCCCGTATGGCGGCGCAAAAGGTGGCGTGATCTGTGATCCGAAGCAACTCTCGCTGCGTGAGCTGGAAGGGCTGACCCGCCGCTTCACCACCGAGATCACCCCATTTATCAGCCCCGAGAGCGATATTCCTGCGCCGGATATGGGCACCAATCCGCAGGTGATGGCGTGGATGATGGACACGTATTCCATGCATCGCGGCTACTCCGTCCCTGCCATCGTGACCGGCAAACCGTTGAATCTGGATGGCTCGGCCGGCCGTCTGGAGGCGACTGGCCGTGGGGTCATGTTTGTGATCCGCGAGGCGTTTCGCACATTGGGCTGGCCGTTCGAGGGCGCGCGCATCGCGGTGCAGGGCTTTGGCAATGTCGGCTCGAATGCCGCACTCAGCGCGCATCAACTGGGCTGCAAAGTTGTGGCTGTGAGCGATGTCGAAGGCGGCATCTACAACCCCAACGGCATCGACATTCCACGGCTGCCCGGCTATGTCAAGGAGCACGGCAACTTTCTTGGGTTCGATGGAGCCGAGCAAATTAGCAATGCCGAGCTGCTGGCGCTGGTGTGCGATGTGCTGGTACCGGCCGCCATGGAGGGCCAGCTTACCCAGGCCACGGCACATGGGGTGAAGGCGCGCATGGTGGCCGAGGGTGCCAACGGGCCGACCACACCCGACGGCGATGCCATCCTGAACGACAACGGCATCGTTGTCATCCCCGATGTGCTGTGCAATGCCGGCGGCGTCATCGTGTCATACTTCGAGTGGGTGCAGAGTCTGCAACAGTTGTTCTGGGATGAGGGCGAGGTGGACAGCCGGCTCGAAAAGATCATCGTTCGCAGCTTTCATGACGTCCACCACCAGGCCGAGAAGCTCAAGCTGGATTTGCGCACGGCCGCGCAAGTGCTGGGCATTGGCCGGGTGGCCGAGGCGACCCAGACCCGCGGCTTGTATCCGTAGTAGAGACGGGCCGCTGGGCCGTCTCTCCCCTCCCCGTAATTTTTGCGGTGCGGGAGGGATAGACGGCCCAGCGGCCCGTCTCTACATGCCCTATACTCGCCGCCGATGAACGAACCTCAAGCAAATAATCACGTCAAAGATATCGTCGTCAGTGGCTATGCCATCGACGAAAAACTGCTGGGAAAGAAGGCCATTACGCGCTGCCAGATCGCGGGTTGCAAGGCTGGCTGCTGCGCCGACGGCGTATGGCTCGACGTGGGACAGGCCGATGCCATCCTGCGCAATGCCGGGATGATTCAGCCATTTATGCCCGAAGCCCGCCGCGACACCGCCCAGTGGTTTGCCGAGTTGCACAACGACGACCCGGCCTTTCCCTCCGGCCAATACACCGGCACCACCACCGTGGACGATGCCACGCACCCCAGCGGCACCACCTGCATCTTCCTGCGCCCCGAGGATCGCTACTGCGCCATTCAAGTGGCCAGTGTGGCGAATGGCCGCTCGTCGTGGGAGCTCAAGCCGTTCTACTGCTGCCTGTTTCCGGTGGTCGATGAGTATGTCGATGCCAACGACGAGCCATTGCCGTTGCGCCGGCTGACCATGGACGACACCAACTCGCTGTTCGAGCGCGGCGGCGGCTGCCACGATGTGTGCGCGTGCGAACCACAATCTGTGTTCCAGATCTATGCCGAGGAAGTCTCACTGGCGCTGGGCGTGGAAGGCTATCGCGAGCTATGCGAGAAAGTGGGCGAGCCGGCCAGACTCTGAAATGTCAGACATCTTCCGAGATGTCTGACATTTGGCTGCCTAGTAGCTCTGCCCCACCGGCTTCGCCAGCACAATCACCCGATGCGTGTTGCTCGTCTCCGGCCAGCACGAAACCAATGTGAGCCGGTCGTCGGTCACCAGCGGGCTGATGTAGGCCGCGTTGGCCTGTAGCACCTCATACGGCTCACCTCGCTCTTTCACAATCAGTACATCACTGACCACATAGGTGCGCCAATAGGACGGGCTGGAGACGGTGATGAGGTCGCCGGCCTTCAACGTATATAGCTTGCGAAAGATGCTGCCGTAGATGTTGTTGTGGCCGTTCATCACCATGTTGCCGCTTTGGCCCAGTTGCCTGGAGTAGTTGTGCCAGCCGATATTGCGATTCCTGGGCGATTGCCATTCCAGGCCAAGATTGCTGACCGTTTTACCAGGGCCGACTGGCTGCACTTTGGCCTTCACCCGGATGGCTGGTATTTCGAGCAAGGTGGGAATTTCCGGCAGGATGAAAACCGGCGTCGGTGGCGGCACCGGTGTCGGCATCATGGTGGCTTCCTGCTGCGGTTGCCTCATGGCCGGCCGGGCGACAGGTGCGTAAACCAGGGCCGGGCTGTGCGCGACAATGGGCACTTCGGCCTCAATTTGGCCATGGCTCGTTGCGATGGCGGCGTTGTCAGACAGGCCGGGCAAAATTGTGGCCGACGTCAGTGCCAGCAGGCCCATGCCCAGCGCCATCAGGATTTTTGCAAGTCTTTTTTGTGCAACCATGTATTTACGTGCTCGATCATGCTGAGGGTCACTTGATCTATCGCCGGCGCGCCATCAATGATCTGCCAGCGATTGGGCTCGGCCGCGATCAAAGCCTGGTAACCCTGTGCCACGCGCCCATGAAATTCCAGCGATTCAGCATCCAGCCGATTCCACTCGCCGCCTGAAGACCGGCGCTTCAACCCCACCTCCAGCGACACGTCAAAGTAAAGCGAAAGATCAGGCCGGATTGTATGCGTGGCGAACTGCAATAGCATCCGCAAAAAGGCCAGATCGAGCCCACGGCCAAAGCCCTGATAGGCCAGTGTGCTGTCGGCGAATCGGTCGCACAATACCACGCCGCCCTTGTCCAGATGCGGTTTGATGCGTTGGGCTGTCAGTTGGGCGCGTGAGGCGCAATACAGCAGCAACTCGGCCCGCGCATCCATCTCGGCATGAGCGTGATCATGCACAATGTCGCGCACGGCCTCGCCAATGGGGGTGCCGCCGGGTTCGCGCAGGGCCAGCACATCAAAATCCCGCTCACGCAGCCAACTGGTGAGCCGATGAAACTGGGTGGTTTTGCCGCTGCCGTCGAGGCCTTCGAAGGTGATAAACATGTGCGGAATTTATTCATTTGGTCACTTGTCCATTTGCTCACTTGCTCATTTCAGAAATGAACAAGTGAATAAATGAATAAATGACCAAATTCCGATCATTCTCTGAAGATTCTAACGTGCCGCAGCGGCTCTTTGCCGTAGCTGTGCGAGACGAGATTGCTGACCCGTGCGCGCTCGTGCTGCTGCCGGCGAATGAATGTGTTCTGCGGCGACAGATTGACCAGCCGGTCGCCCGCCAGCACGCGCCGGATGGCTTCCTCAGTCTCTTCCATCGCCCGCTCATAGGGCACGGTTTCCTCGTTGCTGATGCTGAACAGGTCGGCCAGGCAGCTCTCCATCTGCGCGCTGCTGTTGCTGCGCAGCACATAGATCGGCACGTTGTTGTGCTCGGCATCGGTGATGGCGCGCGGCCGGGTGCGGTAATACGCCTTCGAGGTGATCAGCACATCGGCATCGTCCACACTTTCCACAATCTCGGCCGGCACCGACATGTTGCGCACGGCCTGCTTTAGCCGGTGCTTGGGCACGCCAAATGCAAACAGGCGCATCTGCTTGCCTTTGAGGTCGCTAGGCAACTCATCGAACGCGTCGTCCTCTTCGATCTGGATCGTCTCGCCTTCAACCAGTCGGCTCAGCTTTATGGCGGTCGACGCCGTTGCAAATGGGGCGGTGCCAAACCCCTCGCGCGGCTCTCGCGACTGCGGCACCGCAATGGCCGTCGTGGTGCCTTCCAGCGGTTTGACCGCCGGCGTCATCACATTCGGCTTTTCCAGCTTAAACGCCGGCGGCGACGCTGGTTCCAGGGCAGGAACACTTTCGCCCGCTGAGGACAGTGAGCGGCGTGGCCGGCGCGGCTGTGCATCGGCTTCCACATCGTTGCGGGTCAGGCGCACAGGCGTCCGCCGCACTTCGCCGTTCACCAACTCGCGGATCTCGGCCAGCGGCATTTTGTCGCGCAACAGGTTGTCCACGGCTTCTGCCACGTCGTAGTGCACCAGCAGCTTGTAGCGCTCGCGAATCTCGACCAGCACATCGAACGTGGGCGGCGCGCGGCGTTCCAGCACCGTCTTCTGGGTGCCGCGACGGCGGGCCTCTTCGTCGCTCAAGGTCACGCTCTCGATTCCGCCGATAAGATCGCTCAGCGTCGGGTTCATCATCAGGTTTTCGAGCGTCTGACCGTGCGCGGTGCCGATGAGTTGCACGCCGCGCTCGGCAATCGTGCGAGCGGCCTCGGCCTCCTGCTCGCGGCCGATCTCGTCGATCACGATCACCTGCGGGTTGTGATTCTCCACTGCCTCGATCATGACTTCGTGTTGCAGGCTGGGTGTGCTGACCTGCATGCGGCGTGCGCGCCCAACAGCGGGGTGGGGGATGTCGCCATCGCCGCCAATCTCGTTGCTGGTGTCCACGATCACCACGCGGGTGTTCTCGGCCATCACCCGCGCCGCCTCGCGCAGCAGGGTGGTTTTGCCCACGCCCGGCCGGCCCAGCAACAGGATGCTCTTGCCGCTGGTGATGATGTCTTCGATGATTTCGAGCGTGCCGTACACCGCCCGGCCCACCCGGCAGGTCAGACCCACCACGGTGCCCCGTCGGTTGCGGATGCCGCTGATGCGGTGCAGGGTGCGAGTGATGCCGGCGCGGTTGTCGTCATCGAACTCGCCGATGCGCTCGATCAGATAATCAATATCTTCGACGGAGATCTCGCTCTCGCGCAGGATGAGCTCTTCGCCGCCCAGTTCGTTGCTGACGTAACGGGCTTCGGGTCGCCGACCCAGGTCCATCACGATTTCGATCAGCTCATTAAACTTTCCAATTCTCTGAAGTGCGTCCACAAGGCT
>JBBQST010000330.1:0-5521 GCA_038213625.1 Thermoflexales bacterium | reverse complement strand
GCGTTGGTCGTCGATCACGCTGGCCAGTCAGGGCCGGCTGCTGTTTCCCGTCATCGCCGCCATCTCCACGTTTACGGCCATCGGCCTGGTTCAACTGATCAGCGGCATCGCCCAGCTCCTCTCCGCCTCCAGACTACGCCTTGCACCTGCTGTTATGAGTGTGAGCGTGATCGTGGCATTGGCCGTGCTGGCCCTTGCCACGCCGTTCACCACCATTGCGCCGGCCTATGCACGGCCCAACCTATTCGCCAACGAATCACAACTGCCCAATCATATTGTGCGGACTGAGCTGTCATTCGCCGGCCAGATTCGCTGGTTGGGGTATGTGGCCGAGCCGGCGCGGGTTCACCCCGGCGACATCTTAAATGTGACGTTGTACTGGCAGGCGCTACAACCCATCTCCAAAGACTACAGCCTGGGGCTACGGCTGTTTGGCCGTGCCAGCGCGAATAGCGCCGCCATCAGCGCCGCGATCAGCGACACCGAGATTCTGGTGCTGGACACGTATCCCGGCGGCGGCATGTGGCAGACCACGCTATGGCAACCCGGCCAGATTGTGGCCGATCACTATCGCCTGCGCATTCCAACGACATCGACGGTGACACAACTCCTGCCCACGGCCTTGAAGCTGGATATCGGCTTCTACGAGCTGAATGGTTTCCAATTCATCACTGACACGCGCGATGCCCAGGGCCAGCCCTCGGGCCGACAGCGCTATACCATCGCCAGTCTGGGGGCGGCGCAACCACAATCGGTGAACGGGGGTGCCGTGCCCTATCTGGAGCAGGCCAAATTGCTGGATGCGGCGGTGACGCAGGAGAACGGCCCAGAGGGTCGCCGCATTCGCTTCGCCACCCGCTGGCAAGCCACTTCCAACCTGAGCCAGGATTACACGATGTTTGTCCAACTGTGGCCAAAGGATGCCACAGCCGGCGCGCCACCGCTGAGCCAGGCCGATGGCCCCACCGAGCAGTTGCCGGCGCGCTGGTGGCAGACCGGCGACGTGATCGAGGATGTGCGCTATTTGAAGGTGCCGGCGGATGCGCCGCCCGGCCCGGTTATCATCAAGTTTGGTCTATACAAACCGATCGAGCCCTACGAGCGAATGCCCGCCTTCGACGCCAATCATGCACCCCTGCCCGACCGCGCATTACAAGTCGAGCTCGATCTGAACTAAAAACTAACTACTAATTACTAACAACTCAATTCAACTTAAATCAACTCATGGAAAGACTTTACGGCCGCCATGCCGTGCACGAATGCCTGCGCGCCCATCGTCGTCACATCAGCAAGGTCTTGATGGCCGAGGGCTTGCAGGCCGCGCCCATTCTCCAAAATATTGTGGTATTGGCGCAGGCGCAGCGCGTGCCTGTGACCACGGCCCCACGCGATTTGTTCGATCAGGTGTCGCCGCATTCACAGGGCGTGCTGCTGGAAGTGGACGAATATCCCTACGCCGATTTTGACGACATCGTTGATGGCATCAATGGTGCAGCGCCGTTGATTTTGATTCTGGACTCGCTACAAGACCCGCAGAACTTTGGCAACCTGATGCGCACGGCCGAGGCCGTGGGGGCGAGTGGTCTGGTGATTCCCGAGCGGCGCAGTGCCTCCATTTCGCCAGCAGTGGTGAACGCCAGCGCCGGCGCAACTGAACACCTGCGAATCGCGCGGGTGGTGAATCTGGCTCGCGCCGTGGATCAGTTGAAGAAAAGTGAGGTGTGGGTGGCCGCTCTGCAGGACGACGCGCGCGCGCAGGATATTTACGCGGCCAATCTTAAAGGCGCACTGGCGCTAATCGTGGGCAGCGAGGGCGAAGGGGTGAGCCGGCTGCTGCGCGACAAAGCCGACTATGTGGTGAAACTGCCGATGCGCGGCCAGATCGAGTCGTTGAATGCGTCGGTGGCCGGGGCCGTGGCGCTGTATGAGATTGTGCGGCAGCGGGGTGCCTAGGTGTCGCGGCAACGTCAGGTTTGTGAGAATGTCTGGCTACAATTTACATGCAGGATTAGATGCAGGAAACAACACAGTTCGATCATTGTCGGTGGTGAGTCCGCAGTTAAAAATGGCAGCAGAATCGGAACGGACTTTAGACAGAATTTACAGAATCAGACACACTGAAAATCATTGTGCTTGGTTCATTTTGTCATTCTGTCCAAAATCTGCTTGTTTTGGGTTGGCAATGACCTGGGATTTTTAACCATTGACTCTCTCTAATTGATGGACCGAATTGTGACGGAGAATTTAGCAATGATTTTTCATTTGGTGCCGAAGACAGAGTGGGAAACCAATCCCAATGCGGCCTATGTGCCAGCCGCGTTTGCCAGCGATGGGTTCATCCATTGCACAGGTCATGAAGTGGGATTGCTGGCCGTGGCGAATGCGTTTTACAAGGGCGTGGCCGGCGATGTGCTAGCGCTGACCCTTGATGAGAGCAAGTTGACGAGCCCGTTGAAGTGGGAAGCGCCGGCCCCGCCCACACCGGCCACACCGGCTGCTGAACCATCAGCCCCACCGGCCATCGTGTCACCGCCGCCCGAGGCCAAAGCCGAATATGGAGCCGAAACCAGTACCATCCCACCGGCTG
Organism: Thermoflexales bacterium; assembly: GCA_038213625.1. Lineage (GTDB taxonomy): Bacteria > Chloroflexota > Anaerolineae > J036 > Brachytrichaceae > JANMVQ01. The sequence goes on along the minus strand of JBBQST010000330.1, from coordinate 2,934 downwards.
CGGCTCAAGCAGCCAAAGTCGAGATTCCCACACCGGCCACACCCGCTGCTGACTCATCGGCATCCAATTTGCCGGTGCAGTTCCCCCATATTTACGGGCCGTTGAACCGTGATGCAGTGGTGGCAGTCCGCAAGTTTTTGCGCACGGCCGATGGCTCGTATTTGGGTTACGAGCCGGTGGCGCCGGCCAAATCGGCCGAGCTACCCAGCAACCCCGGCGACCTGTTGAGCCAGACCCGCGGCAAGACGCCGAGCCAGATTGCCAACGAATTACTGAACGCGACCGATGATTTTTCCGAGTCGTTGAACCGCTATAAAGACAAGCTGGAAGCGCGCAAGGATTTGTTGGACGACGAGATCAAGAGGAAATTGTGAGGGTGTGAAGGTGTGAAGATGTGAAGGGGTGAAATTGTGAGCGTTTGAAAATTTTCATCCCTTTCACACCCTCACACCTTCACACCTTCACACCTTCACACCTTCACACCTTCACACCCTCACACCTTCTACGGCCCAACAACAACCCGTTGCAGTTGAGCCATGTCATTGTGCTGGCGCACGCCGTCGGCATCGGTCGCCATGAGGCGTTCGACGGTGACGGAGTCGTAGAGGCCCATGGCCAGCGTGTAGGTGCCGGGCGGCAGATCGGCCGGCAGGTCCAGCACAGATTGATCACGCACCACCTCACCGGCGCTCCACACAGTTGAGGGATAGATGCCCTCCAGCGGCGGCTTATCGATCTGGGCCATACGGGTGCCGTCCGACGAGAGCAGATGGATGAACGCGGTGCGCGCCGGCATGTCCGAGACATTGGACTGCAACACCACCGAGACCGTGAGCGCGCTACCCGCCTGGGCCGATTCCGGCGCACTGGCGTTGATCAGGCTGATTTGATTCCCAAAGTGATACAGCGATGGCTGCGCTTCGACGCCGCGCTCCACGCCAACGGCGACACTGCCAAACTTGGGATCGCACGGCTGCTGGTCGGGGCAGGTCGGTGCCAATGCGGCTTGCAGGGTGTCGGCGGCGCGGCCCTCGCCAAACCAGGTCACCTTAATCTGAGCCAGCGTGGGTGCGGCCATTGGCGGCGTCATCTTCAAAAAATAAGTCTCGGCAAAGGTATCGCCGACCTTCCAGAATGAGGTGGGAAATACGCCCCCGCCGGGCGTGGTGTTGATGCCATTTTGGAACGACTGGCCGTTGATCGAGAAGCTCTCGACGCGCAGGCCATAGTCCTTGTCCATCGGCTTCAACGCCCGCCAATACAGCGTAATTCCAGCATAGTCGCCCGACCAGATTTTTGCCGGCGCGGTGTAACCCAGCAACTGAATCGAATCGCCAAAAGTGATATTCGACTCAACCTGCATGGCGGCCGGGCGAGCCAGCGCATCGAGCAACGCGGGCTTGCGATAGACCGGCGCGATGACCAGCCACGGCGACATGAGCGCGACGAGTGAGACGCCGGCCATCGACAGCGATAGCGCGGCGGTGTTGATGCGACGCGGCAAGGCCGACCAGCCGCGCACTAACAACAATGTTAGTGCGCCCAGCAATGGCAACATGAAGCGGCCGACGATGAGACTGAGGTTGCCGGTGGCGATGCTGCGCAATAGCGGCGCCAATGCGACGCAGGCACAGAACAGCACGAGCAACGCAATGGGGCCGCGATTCATCGATTTACGCAAGGCCAATAACAGACCCAGCAATGCGATGAGTGAGCTTACCAGCGCGATGTCGTACCACAGCGGCGGCATATAGATCAGCCCCCAACCGAAGGAGCCGAACAACGAGTTGAAGGCCAGCCGCCACAACCAGTCAACAAAAATAGGGGCGAACGAGGCCAGGCCGCGCCACTGGGTTGTGTCGGTGGTGTCCAAATTTGATGCTGGACCGGCTGGGTCGCTGGCAGTCAAAGTGGACGAGGCGGCCGTGGTGGCCAGAGTGCCGGCGGTGGTGAATTGCCGCAGCGAGCGCCCATCAGAAGCCCAGCCACCCAATGCCACCAATGCCACCAGCACAGCGGCAAAGGCGCTCAGTTGCAACAGCCGGCGATACGCACGCTCCCGAAGATCGAGCCCGCTGAGGACGGCCAACAACGCCACGGCAAACAACCCCAGCGCAATGCCCGAATCTTTGCTGAGCATGCCGCCGGCCACGGATGCCGCCAGCGCCGCATACGCACCCCAGCGGTTTGCACTGCGCGGGCGCGTGAACACATATGCGCCGATATACAGCGTGAGCGAGCCGAAGAAGGCGACGCCGATGTCGTTGGTAATGGCACCGCCGAGAAAAAGCAACAGCGGCCACAGCCCATGCAAGAGCGCGCCGAGCAATGCCAGACGCCTGTTTTTAGGCCATAGGAGCATGCCGGTGAGATAAGTGAGGCCGACTGATAACGTGCTGAGTAACACTGACATCATGCGGCCGAGGCGGATGGCCAGGGCGGTGCCGCGATAGGGAAATGCGTCGAGCCGGTCGTCGGGCACGGCGTAGACATTGCCGAGCACGGCGTAGCGCGGCTGGGCATCGTCGGACGTATCGACCCAGCGCACCAGCAGCGACACCAGCCAGTAATACAGCGGCGGCTGATGCGACTCATCGGATAGGGCGAGCTTGGCACCCAACGGCGGCAACGCGTTGTGCACGGCAATATAGCGTGCGTAGGCATAGTGGCCGGTCTCGTCGTGCGCTTCCCACAGGGGCGTGTTGAACGAGTAGAACGCCGACAGCGCCGCGTGAACCAGCAGGATGACGAGCACGGCCAGCCGGTGAGGCCGAGTGAGCCGGGTGAGAAGATGCATGGAGCAGATGGTGGCGCGCCTGATCTAGAAAAGGCACGGGCACCAAAAGGATTATAGCGATGGATGGTCACTGAGCCGGGGCGGGGGGGGTTGTTAGAGTTGGGGGGACACGCGACACGACCAGCAAACCACCCCAC
>JBBQST010000329.1:0-5544 GCA_038213625.1 Thermoflexales bacterium | reverse complement strand
GCCCATGCCGCAGGCCATGCGGTTGTTGTCGGCCACGTGAAAATCCACAATGCGCTTGCCGCAATCGCGAATCGACTTATACATGTCGGCCTCTTCCATGTTCATGTGATACACGTCCAGGCACACGCCCACATCCGGCCCGACCGCTTTGGCCAAGGCCAGTGCCTGATCGGCGCGGTTCAAAAAGTTGGTCTCGAAGCGGTTGAGCGGCTCGATGCCGATCTTGACGCCCGCGCTCTTGGCATAGCCGCGCAGCTCTTTCAGGCCCTCGACGGCCCAGGCCCACTCCACCTCCGGCTCGGCCATCGCCTTCACCTTGCCCACTTCGCTCGGCACAATCGACATGACCTTGCCGCCCAGCTCGCTCACCATCTTGATGCAGTTCTTCAAATATTCGACGCTGCTCTCGCGCACGGCCGCATCGGCGTGGATCAAGTCGCGGCCCGCAAACATCAGGCTGATGGAGCCGATGCACTTGATCTTGTTCTCCTTCAGCATCTGCCGCACGGCCGCCGTGCCCGGCGCACCCGGCGATAGCTCCACGCTGTCATAGCTGATCTCAATCGCATCGTAACCATATTTAGCCAGTCGCCGGATGGTCGTCTCCACCGGCTCGGCTCGCATCCAGTTGTGCATCGAAACAATCATGAAAAATTTACCTCCTGGTAATTAAGTGGCGGTTGGCTGTTGGCGGCTAGCTGCCATTAGCCAACAGCCAGCCGCTACGAATACACTGCTTTCGCTTCCGGCCGCTCCCCGCGCACCACGGCCAGCACATTCTGCGCGCAAAACATGCACACCTGCCGGTAGGTCGTGTCGGTCAGGCCGGCCACATGCGGCGTCAGAATGGCACGCTCCTGCTGGAGCAAAAAGTCATGCGGCTCCGGCGGTTGCCCATCCAACACATCGCCGCCAAAGCCGGCCAGCCTGCCCTCGCGCAACGCCTGCGCCAAAGCCTGCTGGTCGATGAGCGCGCCGCGAGCCGTGTTGATGAGTATCGCCGTCGGCTTCATCTGCGCCAACTGCGCTGCGCCGATCATGCCCCGTGTCTCCTCGTTCAACGCCACATGCAGGCTGATGAAGTCGCTCATGCGCAGCACGGTCTCCAGAGACGACGGACGACCGACGGCTGACGACGGCGGACTTCGATTCCAATATTGCACATCCATCCCAAACGCCTGTCCAAGTTCGGCGGCACGCCGGCCAATGTTGCCCAACCCTACAATGCCCAGCGTTTTGCCGCGCAGCTCCACGCCTTCATAGCTGTTGCGAATAGCCCAGTTGCCGGCCTTCACATTCGCGTTCAACGTCGCCAGTTTGCGGCCGACCGTCAGCATCAGCATGACGGCGTGCTCGGCCGTGGTCGACGCATTCAACCCCGGCGCATAAATCACAGTGAGCCCCAGAGCCTGCGCCGCAGCCACATCCACCGTGTCCAACCCCGCCCCGCAGCGCGACACGGCCTTCAAGCCCGGCCCACACGCCGCCATCAACTCGCGGGTGATCCTGCCCTTGCCGCGCGTCAAAATCGCTTGCACAGCGCTGGTCTGCGCCGCTGCCAAGGCGGCCTCAGCCGTCTCAGCCAACAGCACTTCACCGTGGGCCGCCAACAACGCCTCAGCATCGGCATGTAAAGACTCAAGCAACAAAATCGACATGGGAGTTCATATCTGACTACTGGCTACTGACTACTTGCTACTCCCCACTACTATTCACCGCCGCCGCCTCAGCCAACGTCTTCGCCCGCTTGCGGCCGCGCGGGTCGTTGCGGCCACTCACATACATGCCGCGCTCCGGCTCCACATCGGCATCGGCAAACACCGAGGCATCGACGGGCGTGCCGGCCTTGCACGATAGCTCGACTAAATTTCCAGACGGATCACGCACAAACATTTGCATCGAGCCGTCCGGCAACATGCGCGTCTTGCCCCACGGCCCAGTGTCCAGAATGCCCAGCGCTTTGGCCTTGTTGAACATGGGCATGAACTCATCGAGCTGGAAGCACAGGTGGCCGCGATACGAATGCTTATCGTCCCACTCGGTGACGTGGAGTTGTTGCCGGTCATTCACTTTGTAGAACTGGGCCGGAAAATCGAGGTTGATCGTAGCCAGCGGCTCCAGCCCCAGCACGCCCTCGTAGAACTCGCACGCCTTTTCCAGGTCATCCACGATCATGGTGACATGGTGAATTTGTTGGACTTTCATGTTGAACCTCACAGGTTGATCAAGTGATTCAAGTTGGTCAGGTTGATAAAGTTGCCGACCTCATCGCACGCGAAACCAAAACAATCTCGCAAACCTATGCTCTTTAAGAACCTTAAAAACTTTACGGACCTGACCAACTTCTTCTACCGTCGAAACCGCGCAATAAACTCCGCCCTCGGCGTCACGCCCCACCCCGGCCGGGCAGGCGCCACAATCATGCCATCGGCCACCTCAAACGGCTCCTCCGGCATCTCGTGCAGCAACGGATTCGCGCCCAGTGAATACTCGATCACCACGGCGCTGCTGCTGGCAAATGCCAGGCTGACGCCGGCCGCAAACGACAGCGCGCTGCCCCAGCAATGCGGCGCCAGCTCCAACTGGTGCGCGGCCGCCAATGCCGCAATTTTCAGGCCCTCGCTCAGACCGCCGCAAATCGCCAGGTCAGGTTGCAATACATCCACTGCCCGTGCCGCAATCAAATCTCGAAAGTCGAAGCGGGTGAATTCGCTCTCACCGCAGGCAATCGGCGTGCGGGTGTGGGCGCGCACCTCGGCCGTGCCAATCACGTTGTCGCTGTTGCACGGCTCCTCGAACCAATGCAAATCGCTGCGTTCGATGCCAGCGCAAAACTGCTTGGCTTCCGGCACACTCATCGTGCCGTGCGCGTCGGCCATCAGCTTGATGTCGGGGCCGAGCGCCTCACGGGCCGCCCGCACCCGCGCCACGCTGTTGGCCACGAATGAACCGCCGCGAGTTTTGGCATCCATCACGCCCACGCGCATCTTCACGCCCTTGAAACCCTTGTCGGCATAGCCTTTCACCTGCGCGCCGATGCCGTCCACATCGGCCCAACCGCCGCTGGCGTAGCACTCCATCGCATCCGTATGCGCACCGCCGAGCAGCTGGCACACCGGCACCCCCAGGCTTTTGCCCAACACATCCCACAACGCCATATCGATGCCACTCATGGCCGAGATCAGCAAACCGCGCCGGCCCAGCACCGGAAAGCCACGGCCGCGCGAGAGCGCATAGTGGTCGCGCGAGCCGTTATACATCGTGTCCCAAATCTCATTGATATGTCGCGGGTCTTTGCCAATGAGAGTCGGCGCGAGATCGTGCTTCACCGCGCTGACCAGGGCCGCGCAGGTGCCGGCGCTGCCCACCGCCGCTTTGGATTCGCCGAAGCCTTGCACGCCGGCATCCGTCGTCACCGTCACCAGCACGCAATCGAACGAGGCAATCCGGCCAAAATCGCTCACGTGTTGCCGTTCGTAGGGGATGGGGCAGTGCAGCCACACGGCATCAATATCTGTGATTTTCATGGTGGGAGATCATGAGATAACGTCGACTCTTTCGACCATTCAACTCAAAACCATAGAATTGGCAAATATGAAAAGCTTCTCTTTGATCAACACGGTCGCACTGGCTGTGGTGTTGACGCTGACCCCTATTGCCCTGCCGGCCCAGGCCCAATCGAACAACCCCTTCACCGGCCTACCCGGCAATCCAGCCCACCGGCCCATTCTGGTCAAGGTGTCCAACGAGGCAGCGGTGCGGCCACAAACCGGCCTCAGCCAGGCCGATGTGGTGGTGGAGCATTACACCGAAGGCAATATCCTGCGACTCACCGCGTTGTATCTCACGGCACTGCCAACGCGCATCGGCTCGGTGCGCAGTTGCCGCCTGATCGATATCGAGTTGCCGACCATCTTCGACGCCGGCATTCTGTGCTCGGGCACGAGCGATGGGGTGATGAAGCGCATCGCCAAGTCAGCCGTCTATCAAGACGAGCTGACCATGATCAACAACAACGGCGCGTTTCAAGGTGCCAACGGCCCACTCTATCGCGTCAACACGGCCCGCCCGCCGCACAACCTGTTTGGCGATGCGAACAAGGCGCTGGCCGTGTTGCAGGGCCGGGGCAAGGATCAGCCCAGCCAGTTTCGGGCGTGGTCGTTTGATGCGGCAGCACCGGCCGGCGGAACCAGCGTCAAAGCTGTCGCTCTACCCTATGCCACCGGCCGCGTGGGCTGGACCTACAACGCAACCAGCGGCCTGTGGAACCGCACCATGGTGAATCGGCCCCACATCGACCGCGCCAACAATCAGCAACTCACGGCCGCCAATGTCATCGTCGTCTACGCGCACCATCAGGCCACTGATATCGTCGAGGATCGCGGCGGCTCACGCTCCATCGAAATTCAATTGTGGGGTCAGGGGATGGTCAAGGTGTTTCGCGACGGCAAGGTCATCGAGGGCACCTGGCAGCGGCCGGCCGCACCCAACACCCTGCAATTCCTTGATGCCAGTGGCAACGCCATTCCGCTCAAACCCGGCAACACCTGGATCGAGATCGTGCCCATCGGCTTCAACATCGCGACACAGTAGCGTCTTTCGCAGAGGGCAGGCGAAAGGCACGCAAGCCCGTAACCCGGCTACGGTTCATCCGGGCTATGGCAGCGGCGTGGCCGATTCATTGGGCGTGGCCGTAAGCGTAGGTTCGGCCGTCGCTGTCTCGGTTGGGGTGGCGGCCGCCAGGGTCGGCGTGGCAGTTTCAGTCGCGGTCGCTTCCACCGTGGGCGAGCTGGTAGCGGTGGTGCTGGCCGTTGCCGTCGACAGCACCGGTGTTTCCGTTGGGATCGGGATCGGCGTCGGCGTCTCAGTAGGCAAAGCCGGCAAGGTCGGCGCTAATGTCGGTGTTGCCACAACCGTATTGGTCGCTGTGGGCAACAGCGTGGGCAGGGCCGTCGGCTGATCCGGGGCCAGTGTGGGCGGAATTTCCGGCGTGGCACTGGGCGGACTTTGCGCCGTCTCGGTCGCGGCACCCGCAGTCGCTGCGCCTGGCACAAACTGGGTCGGCGTAGCATTCAAGGTGCTGGACGGCGTGGGCGAAAGAGCTGCCGTGACCACGGCTGTGGGCGTGGCCGAAGCCGGCGTATTGGGCTGAGCGATATACAGCGCAAAAAAGCCCAGTGCATAGCACGGGATCGTCAACAAAATGATCCCGATCAAAATGCTGTAAGCGGTACGCCGGCGCGCGAAACGAGATTGCATAAATCAGAAGTCAGAAATCAGATGTCAGATGTCAGATGTCAGATAGCAGATGCATGCGTTGAGGTTCGCTCGCCAATCTGATTTCTGATATCTGACTTCTGCTCTCTGCATTACGTTCGATACTTGCCGTTAATGGTCACATATTCATGCGAGAAATCGCACGTCCACACGGTCGCGCTGGCCTCACCCAGGCCCAGATCCAGGCGAATGAAGATGTCGTGCGGCTTCATCGCATTCGTCGCGGCCGCTTCGCTGTAGCGGGTCGGCATGCCTTTGGCAAACACA
>JBBQST010000328.1:0-5598 GCA_038213625.1 Thermoflexales bacterium | reverse complement strand
GGCCGAGATCGACAAACTGAAGCAAAGCGGCGAGCTGGGCAAACTGCGCTACGTGCGCATCACCATGCCGCCCGGCGACTGGATCGCAAGTGGTTTCAACGAACTCATCAACGAAGGCGACCCGGCTCCCAAGCTGGATTTCGATCCACCGGCCAGCGATCTGGACGCCAAGGGCAATGAAGCGTATGTTCGCTTCGTCAACTACTATGTCCACCAGGTCAACCTGATGCGGCATCTGTTGGGTGAGCCGTACCATGCGGTGTATGCCGATCCCAGCGAGGTGTTGCTGGTGGGCCAGAGCGACAGCGGCGTCACCTGCACGTTGGAGATGGCACCCTACCAGACCACCCTCGACTGGCAGGAAACGGCGCTGGTGTGTTTCGAACACGGCTACGTCAAATTGGAGTTGCCGGCCCCGGTGACGCTTAATCGCCCCGGCCGTGTGGAGATCTTCAAAGATCCCAACAAGGACACGACGCCGCAAACCATCGTGCCGCAACTGCCGTGGATTCACGCGCATCGGCAGCAAGCCATAAACTTCGTGCGCGCGATCAAGGGCGAGATCAAGCCGCCGTGCGATGCCGTGGAAGCGCTGGAAGACCTCAAGCTTTCGCGAGATTACATCCGGCTGGTTTACGGCGTGTAATCGATTTTTCAGAGGAGATTTTGGACAGAATGAACAGAATCTAACAGAATGCAGAACTTTCTTATTTTGGGCTCTCCCGACTTTAGCGGGAAAGGGGAACCTAAAGGGCGAAATGATCTCGACAAGGTTCCCTTCGGCTTTGACGCCGAAAAACCCCACCCCCAGCCCCGCCCCGCTGCGGGGTGGGGTGCACATCCCCCTCCCTTTCCGGGTGGGGTTTGGGGTGGGTTCTTCACCAGTGACAGTGTCAAGTCGCGACTTATTGTTAGGGTGCTTTCCCGCTAAAGTTGGGAGAGCCTTATTTTGTTAAATTTTGTTCATTAGACATTATTGGGAATAAAGATTTGCCAAGGTAGGGGCGAAGCATTCGCCTACAAAACTACAGTGAACATAGACCTTGGCGGCGAATGCTTCGCCCCTACGACAACGCGTTTTGTTATTCCCAATAATGTCTATTCTGTCCAAAATCCCCTCCGAGTCTTCACCAAACCCTTACATCTTGCCGGCCGCAAACACCGACGCTTTTAGCTGCGTTTGCAACTCATAGATCGTGCCGCCCGGCTTGAGATTGGGCATCGGCAACCGCACCGGCACGTGGGCCATGCGCGGCACCGTGGTGGGTTTGCCGCGCACAAAGCTGGCCTCATGCGCCTCCCATGAGGGCGGCGCGCTCACAATCGGCCACGCATCGCCGGCGCAATATTGAATCAGCAACAGCCGGCGCGACTTCGATGATGTGTTGGGCGCGGAGGCATGCAACGTGCGGGCGTGATGGATCGAGATGCCGCCGGCCTTGACCTCCACCGGCACCACTTCCTCATGCTCAGGATTGAAAGCCGCGTCGGTGATTGCGCCGACAAACGCGCCATTCTGATGATGGTCATACAGCGGCCCCCGATGCGAGCCCGGCACCATCAGCATGCAGCCATTCTCCATCGTCATGTCGTCGATGGCCACGCCCACGGCCAGAAGATCATCGTTGGTCTGCGGATAAAACGCCCAGTCCTGATGCCACTCGATGGGGCTGCCGAACGCGGCCGATTTCATGTTGAGCTTGTTGCCGTTGCTCCACAAGTTTGGCCCAATAAGCTGCTCAATCAGGTCCAGCATGCGACTGTGCTTGAGGATGCCAGCATAGGCTGGATGGTGTGAAGCTGGATTCTTGATGCGGCGCACGCGTGGCTGCTCACGGCTGTGACTGGGCTCCAAATCGTACACCGGCGTGTTACCCTCCACCTCACGCGCGAGCTCCACAAACTCATCCGTCACGCGGCGCATCTCGGCCACCTCGTCAGCCGAGAACACGTTCTCTACCGTGATATAGCCGTTGCTTTGATACAACGCAATCTGGTCGTCGCTGAGCCTGTGAGTCAATCCATCCTGGGCTTGCAAATTATTCATCGCGCAATCGCCTCCTACGTAAATACGCTCAATAACCGCGTCATTCCTCGCTCTGTTCAGAATGACGCGGTTATTGAGCAATCATCCTACCTATCTTAAATCGACCTTAAAAATCATAGTCAATAATCCAGCTTGCACCCTGCCCCGGCGCAACCGTTCGCTCGAAGAATGGCTCCCACGAAAATGTAATCGTGTTGCCCCAAATGGGGAAGAAAGTTGGCACATAGCTGCATGTGGCCGTGACCTGACCCAATGTCGGGTGCCGCTGAATCACCACCAGGGAATTGGTTGCGCCATGGTCCAGTGCCTGGTAATGCCCACCACTCCAGGGCCAATCCTTACGAGCAATGAAGCCGCTCTCGGCCTGCACGTAACCCGTGCTCTTGCCGAATGACACCGGAATATTCAGCTTCAACAACTCATCTGTGGTGGGATGCGGGTAGAACGGGTGTGGAAACCAGCTGATCGGCAGGAATCGCTTGCCGGTGTTACGGACTTCGGTCTCGGACCGAATCGTGCGGTTGATCAGCTTGACGACACGCACGAGTTCAACCGACCAGTCCTCAAACGTGTGCTGGGTGGTGAACTTGATCTGATTCTCGCCTTGCTCTACCTGCCACTGGCACGGCTCCACAATCACGTTTTTCTTAAGATCGCACAGGCCAATGCCCAGGATCATGGCCGTATCGCCTTCAGCAGCTTTGAGCGGAGCGAGATTAAATGCGTCGGGAATGCCCTGGCCGTTGAACCAGTCGAAGGCATCCGGGAAGGTAGGCCCACTCATCAATGGACCCTGCGCCGCATCCGTCACCTGAAAAATGTAACCGCCGGTGCAATAGCGTGGGCCGAAGCGTGCGCTATCGGCTATCGGGTCAAGGAGTTCGACTTCGAGCGTTGCGTTCTTGAGTGTAAACATGTTTGATTTGGGAGATATCGGAAGGCAGACATCAGAAGTCAGAAGTCAGATATCTGAGCTCTGACCTCTGTAGTCTGATCATTAATGCGCGCCTCGAATAGATATACCGCCGTCCATCACCAGCCCATGGCCAGTGACAAACGAGGCCTCGTCCGAGGCCAGAAAAACGGCACCATTGGCAATTTCGACGCATTCGCCGATCCGGCCCACCAGATGCAGCGCGCCGATCTGCTTGTCGAACTCGGGTGAAATGCTTTCTGGGTAGGAGCGAATGGTACCAGGCAAAATAGCATTGACCCGGATCTGCGGCGCCAGATCGCTGGCCAGTTGCCGCATGAGGCTGAGCTGGCCGCCCTTGCTGGTGGCGTAGGCCGCGGCACCTTTAAAGCCCTGTATCGCCTGCACCGAGCTGATGATGACGATGGACGCGCCCGGCTGTTGGCGCAAGTGCGGCGCACCGTGATGCACCAGATGATAGGTGGCCGACAGGTTCACCGACAACACGCGCTCCCATAGCTCCGGCGAGGTCTCTTCGATGGTGCCATATTGGTGCAGACACGCATTGCTGACGATGCAATCGAGCCGGCCAAAATCGCGCACAGTGTTGGCGATGAGCTTGCCGACGGCGGCGTGGTTGGACACATCGGTGGCCGAGAAGGTTGCGCCGTATTTTTGTGCCGTCGCTTCGCCGCCCTCGCGATTCACATCCACTAAAACCACCTTCGCACCCTCTTCACAGAACCGCTGCACGATGGCGGCGCCAATGCCGTGCGCGCCACCGGTGATGATGACAACTTTATCTTGTAAGCGTGGCATGTTCTTTTTTGACAGAATGACAAAACAGACAACACGCATATCCAAAATATGGATTTGTCGATTCTGTCATTCTGTCCTAAATCCTATTCCCCGATGTATTTCTCGATGTCTTCACGGCTGACGATGAACACATCGCCATCCGGCTTCACTGCCCCCAGATTGACCAAACACTCGGTAAACAGCTCGCGGGTGCGCAGTTCCAGGTCCTGCATGCTCTTGTCGGTCATGATCTTGAGGATGCCCTGGCCTTTGCGAACATGGGTGCGCTCATCGGCCCGAATGTAGTCACTGATGTGGGCGATGATGTGATCGTCCTCGGCCCGCGCCTTGTCGATCAAGTCATTAATCGTTTTAAGCACACCCACCTCGCCAAACAGGTTGATCTCGGCCATGGCGTACTCCGGCTCCATCGGCCCACGACAGGTGCTGCTGGTCAGGCGATTGGGCAGCTCGTATGGGTCGTAGCCCATCACCTGCATGGTGCGATAGCCGATCTCGGTGTGGCGCGACTCGTCCCAGGTGATGCGGGCCAGGTCATATTCGGCCTGAAAATCCTTGAAGCGAATGTCCCAGATGAAGGTGCCAAATGCCTCGATCGCGTCCACCTCGTCGCGCTGCGAGCGGGTGAAGCGCAGCCGATACGCCTCGTAGGTGGCGTTGTCAAAGCGCGGCGTGCCATCGAACACGTTGTAGTCGCCGGTGTGGTGAAACGTGACGAAGCGCGAGTCGCGCATGGGATAGTCGCCGCGCACGTAGGGCTTGCTATCAATGCGCTGGGTGATCCGCCGCCCACGCGCATCGGCCCCGGTCATGCCGCCGATACCCGACAGCACCCGCTGCAAATGAAACCGCCAGGACTGAAGTCGTGCCTCGTCAATGCCGCCATCGATGTAGGCCTCGATAGCCGTATTGGCCCAGGCCAGCATTGGCTCGTAATCCACCAGAATCTGCTTCAACATCCGAATGGTCGGCGCATCGGCAATCGGGCAGGTGTCGTCGATGTGCTGGCGATAGGCCACTTCCAACGCCTGCGCCATCACCTGATGCGCGCCGACCAGCAGCTCCGGAGTGTCCTCGGCCGATAGCATTTCGTCAATCAAGCCATCAATCTCGGCATCGCGAAAGCCGTCCACAACCGCCTTCTTGGCTTCCTGTTCGGTCAAGCGCTCGCGGAACCGCCTGGCGGCATCGGCATGGATAAAGATGTGCCGGCCAGTCTCGATTTTGACCTCGAAGTCGGGAATGCTGAGCGTCCATGAGCCAAGTCCCTGCATAAGCCGGCGCTCCAGGTAGAAGAAGCGCAGCAGCCGGCGCGCATTCTCCTCCACCGTGTATTTGCCGCCCATGCGCCGCATGTCGCGAGGGAATTTGTAGGGATAAGCCTTGCGACGCTCGGCCGCCGCAGCGCGCTCATCGGGGCGCGAGGCCGGTGGAAATGCGGGAGAGAAACTGGGTTTAGAACCGTTACCGTTCGTGTGATTGGTTTCAGACATGGTGCCTCCTCAAGGAATCAAGCTTGTCTTGGGTGAGTTTAAAGAGGGTAGATGACATAGGCGTGGATGCGGCGTGTCGAATTTGTGTAAGGCTCATCTTTCCTGCGTAGACGCATGTCGCCGCAATGTTTTAGAGATCTGCGACGCTACAAATTAAAGCAAATTGCGAGTTGGCATACGAGGGATGACCCACCCCTAACCCCTCCCAAAGGGAGGGGGATTCCGCTCTCCCCTCCCTTTGGGAGGGGCTGGGGGTGGGTCATCCATCGTATGCTAACTCGCAATTTGCTCTAAGCATCGCTATCCAAAGCAATCTACGGCTGGCA
>JBBQST010000327.1:0-5601 GCA_038213625.1 Thermoflexales bacterium | reverse complement strand
CATGAAGGTTGGCGACGAAGTTTACGCTTACGTCATTCAACCCGAAGACCGCAACGGCAATGTTGTCTTGAGCATGGCGAAAGCCATTACCGAGAAGGATTGGCGAACTGCGGAAGAACTATTCGAAAAACAAGAAGCGATCGAGACCATGATCGCCGGCTTTAACAAAGGCGGCGTCATTATCAAGGTCGGCCGACTGCGCGGCTTCGTGCCCGCTTCACAACTGAGCCTGACCCATCAGCGAATGATGGGCGATGAGAGCCTGCCGCCGGAGCAGCGCTTCCAGAAGCTCGTTGGCCAGAAAGCGCTGATCAAGGTCATCGAAATTGACCGCGAACGCAACCGCTTGATTCTGAGCGAACGAGCCGCCAGCAAGGAAGCCCGCGAAGCGCTCAAGACCAAGTTGTTGGCCGAGATCGAAGAGGGTCAGACGCTGGAAGGCATTGTCAGCAGCGTCAAGGACTTCGGTGCGTTCATTGATCTGGGCGGCGCCGATGGCATGATTCACTTGAGCGAACTGAGCTATCAACGCGTGGCCAAGCCGAGTGATGTGCTGAAGGAAGGCCAGAAGGTCAAGGTGAAGGTACTGGAAGTCGACAAGGACAGCGGCCGGATTGCGCTGAGCCTGAAGGCGTTGCAGGCCGACCCCTGGAGCCAGGTGGCCAAGAAGTACCGGCCCGGCCAGCTTCTGGAAGCCGAGATCATCAAGCTGCATCCCAAGCACGGCGCATTTGCCCGTTTGAAGGATGATGAGGCCATCGAAGGCTTGATTCCGCTCAGCGAGATCAGCGACAAGCAGATCACCAGCCCGCGCGAAGTGTTGAAAGAGGGCCAGATGGTGACCCTGCGCGTGTTGCGAGTGGAGCCGGAGCAGCGGCGGATTGCGTTGAGCCTGAAACGGGTCAACCGGCCCGAATACGCGGATGCCGACTGGCAGGGCGAACTGGCCGAGGTCGAGACCGACATCGACCCAGATGCCGACCCCGAGTAGGCCGCCAGTTCAGCAGGTTGCACGGCATGCATCCAAAATCAGCAATTACGACGCTCCATGAAAATGGAGCGTTGTGCTTTTTCACCTGCACAGCAGCACCACAATGCGCTTGAGGTGAACACTATTGCAACCAGGGCCTTAATCCCAACGAGAACGCTTAATCTGAGAGAACGCAGTGTGTTTCAGGGCCGCGCCGCCTGCTTATGCTATGCTAATGAAGGCCGCGTACATTGGCGTGCCAAGTGAGATAGACGTCTAGAATTTGTCACTTTCGTTGTTGTTTGAAGGATGTCTGACTCAAGTAACGGAGATTAATCCAGTGGCTAGTAAATTAGAACGATTTACACAACGCGCACGTCGTGTCCTACAACTTGCACAAGAAGAAGCGGAACGCTTGTCGCACAATTACATCGGCACCGAGCATGTGCTGCTGGGTATTGTGAAAGAAGAGAACGGTATTGCCGGCCGGGTGCTGCGCGATCTGGGTGCCAAACCCGAGCGCGTGGCTGAACTGGTTGAGCGCATGACCGGCGCTGGCAAGCGGCAAACTTCTGGCAAGCTGGACCTGACCCCGCGCACCAAGCAAGTCATCGAATATGCCGTGGACGAGGCCCGCAAGCTCGGCCACAGCTACATTAGCACCGAGCACCTGTTGCTCGGCCTCATTCGTCAGGGTGATGGCGTCGCGATTGACGTGATGCGCCAGATCGGCCTGACCGCGGACCGGGTGCGCCGCGAGACCTTGCGTGCCGTGCAGCAGGAACAGCCCGAGTCCACCTCGACCAGCGGCACGTCCACCGAGAAAGCCAAGGCAGCCGCGCCAACTTCGACCAAGAAAGAGCGTCCCAAGACGCCGGCTTTGGATCAGTTGGCCACCGACCTAACGGCCCAGGCCGAGGCCGGCAAGCTCGACCCGGTGATTGGGCGCGAGCAGGAAATCGAGCGCGTCATCCAGATTTTGTCGCGCCGAACCAAAAATAACCCAAGCCTGATTGGTGAGCCTGGCGTGGGCAAGACCGCCATCGTCGAAGGCCTGGCCCAGCGGATTGTGGCCGGGCAGACGCCTGAGCCGTTGCTAAACAAGCGCGTGATGCAGTTGGATGTGGGCTCATTGGTGGCCGGCACCATGTATCGCGGTCAGTTTGAAGAGCGTTTGAAGAAAGTCATCGAAGAGGTGAAGTCTTCGGACACGATTTTGTTCATCGACGAAGTGCACA
Organism: Thermoflexales bacterium; assembly: GCA_038213625.1. Classification (GTDB taxonomy): domain Bacteria; phylum Chloroflexota; class Anaerolineae; order J036; family Brachytrichaceae; genus JANMVQ01. The sequence continues at coordinate 3,393 of JBBQST010000327.1, read as the reverse complement.
TGCTGGTGGGCGCAGGCGCGGCCGGCAGCAGTGTGGATGCGGCGAACATCCTTAAGCCGGCGCTGGCGCGTGGCGAACTGCAATGTATCGGTGCCACGACGCTGAACGAGTATCGCAAGCACATCGAGAGCGACGCCGCTTTGGAGCGCCGCTTCCAGCCCGTGTATGTGGATGAGCCCACGCCGGAGATGGCGGTCGAGATTTTGCGCGGCATCAAGGGCGCGTACGAGGCCCATCACAAGCTGCGCATCAGCGATGAAGCCATCGTGGGCGCGGTGCAACTCAGCAGCCGCTACGTGAGCGACCGGTATCTGCCAGACAAGGCCATTGACGTCATCGACGAGACCAGCGCGCGCGTGCGGATGTATAAGAGCCCACAGAGCGTGAACCTGCAAAAGGCGTTCAAGGAACTGCGCGATGTGCAGAAGCAGCGCACGGAAGCGTTTGAACAGGGGCGCTACGACGAGGCTGCCGAGCTGCGCGAGCGCGAGAAAGCTCAGGAAGACATCATCGACAACCTGCGGACGAATTTCAATCCAGAGGTTGACGGCCCGATTGTCGGCAAAGAAGACATCGCCGAAGTGATCGCGATGTGGACGGGCATTCCGCTCAAACGCATAGCCAGCACCGAGAGCGAGCGGCTGTTGCACCTGGAAGCCGATTTGCACACGCGCATCATCGGCCAGAACGAGGCGATTGAAGCCATCAGCAAAGCCGTGCGGCGCGCGCGCGTGGGGTTGAAGGACCCGCGCCGGCCACAAGGTTCGTTCATCTTCCTGGGGCCCACCGGCGTCGGCAAGACCGAGCTGACCAAGGCGCTGGCCGAGATCATGTTTGGCAGCGAAGATTCATTGCTGGTGCTGGACATGAGCGAATTCATGGAGCGCCACACGGTGAGCCGCCTGGTGGGCGCGCCACCCGGATACGTGGGCTACGAGGACGCTGGCCAACTGACCGAGACGGTGCGCCGTCGACCCTACACGATCATCGTGTTCGACGAGATCGAGAAGGCCCACCCGGAAGTCTTCAACATGCTGTTGCAGATCATGGAAGAGGGCCGGCTGAGCGATGCGCGCGGCCGCAAGGTGAACTTCCGCAACACGATCATCATCATGACCAGCAATGTCGGCGCCGAGATGATCAAGCGCGAGAACAAGCTGGGCTTCAACGTGAAGAAAGAGGATGCCAAGGACGCCGAAAAAACATGGTTGGAGACCAAGGGCAAGCTGCAAGAGCAACTCAAGCGCCTGTTCCGGCCCGAGTTCTTGAACCGCGTGGACGGCACGGTGGTGTTCCGGCCGCTGACCCGCGATGAGATCTTCCAGATTGTGAGCCTGGAGCTGAACAAGGTGCAGAAGCGCCTGAGCGAGCACAATATTACGATTGAAGCCACCGAGGCCGCCAAGGATTATCTGGCGACTCGCGGCTACGATCCTGATTACGGTGCCCGGCCATTGCGCCGCGTCATCCAGAATGAAGTGGAAGATGCGTTGAGTGATGCGCTGCTGCAGAGCAAGATCGAAGACAATGGCACGGTCATGATTGACGTTGTCGAAACTGATGGTGCCAAGCGCCTGGACTTCCGCATGAAGGGCGCAGACAGTTCGTTCATGGAGATCAAGCCGGTGGAGACTGAAGGCAAACCGGGAGAGCCTGGCAAGCCGGACGAAGTGATCGAGCCGGTGTTGTCTTAGGGTTAGCCCAGATGGACGTCTAAAAGACGTCTGATATTTTCATCGTTATTCAAAATCGCGAGCAGACAACTCTCTGCTCGCGATTTTTTTGTTGTGACCCATGACTGGCGCGCAACAGTGATTCATGCCATTTCAATTTTGTCTGATCAACCACGTTTCTCATTGCAGGCGCTGTAGGCCAAGCGGCAGCGGCCGATTCACATCGACCATGTGGACGCCAATTTCCTGATAGGTATCGGCGGCGATGGCAAAGGTGATGTTGTCGATCCTGGGTCGTGGGCCACCGCCGGCCGGCCACCCTGGGCTGGAGTAGGTGCCGGTGATGATCATGGACACAATCCAGATGGGCCGGTCGGTGTTTCGGCCAGTTGGGGCTGGAACCGCCGCGGTGCTGGGTCGATAGCGGGTGATGGTGATCCACTCGGCCAGTGTGGTTTGCTTCATGATGAACGCATCCGGTTGCTCGGTCTCCATGCCATACAATTTCGCCAGGGCGATGGCTTTCTCCAGCGCAATTTCCCGGGCCTGATCGACCTGGGCCTCGGTTTGCAGGAAGAAAAAGATGAAGGCGGCGCAAGTGACCCCGGCCACAACCATACTGATGACCCTGGCGACGCGAACGATTTTGCGTTTCATATAAAGTGGGCCTCTCTGTGCATGACAAACAAAATGCGCTGACACACTGACACACTGACACACAACTTTTTGATGCAAACCTTACTTCATGGGCTGAATCTTATCTCGCTGTGCACGCTGGCCGGCGGCCTTATCTTCTTACTGCTGATGCGCAATACCAGATTTACCGAGCTGAATGCCGCGGCGCAAACGAGCCAGCGGCGCTGGCTTTTGGTGTGGGCGGCCATCACCGTTGTGACGAGTAGCCTGGCCGCGTGGACGTTGGGCTGGCCGACGGGCATTCTGCTCGTGCGGCTGGTCGAACTCTTTGCCCTCGTCATCTTGCTGCGGCAAACGGATTTGACACGCGTGGCGGTGCCGGGTGCCGTGATCGCGCTCATCCTGCTGGCGACCCAGAGTCTGACCAGCCGCAGCGCCCATCTGCCGGATGGAATTGCCGCGACTTTGGCCGACTGGTTTCACCTGACCCTGGCCTCGACCTGGCTGGGCGGCGTGGCGATGTTGTTAGTGATGGTGTGGCAGGTTTGGCGCAGTCGGGCACTGACGCTGGTGAGCCCCCTATCGCTCGCACTGGATCGTTTCTCTCCATTGGCGATCTTTTGCGTTTTGGGGCTGGCGTTTAGCGGCATCGCCCAAGCCGCCCTGTACTTAAAGCGCTTTGAGGCGCTGCTGACCACAGACTACGGCCGCACGCTCTCCATCAAAATCGCATTATTCGTCGTGCTGATTGGGTTCGGCGCGTTTCACCAACAGATCATTTTGCCGCGGCTACGGCTGGCATTGCTCAATCGAAAATCAAATGAGCCGGCGCGTTATAGCCAGGATGTGGCTCGCTTGCGCATCAGTTTGCTGCTGGAAGCCGGGTGCGGAGCCGTGTTGCTGCTGCTGGTCGGCGTTATGCTGGCCCTCCCGTTGTAAGGCGCAAAACGTTGAAATAAGGTTGTGTCGGGTATCCATCACAAGGAATCGGCGCATGCATTTATCGTATTGATATGATCTAAGTCATGATTGGCCACTCGCTCCCCCGTGTTGATGCCTTTGCAAAAGTCACAGGTCAGGCCCT
>JBBQST010000326.1:0-5614 GCA_038213625.1 Thermoflexales bacterium | reverse complement strand
GCCTTCAAATCCTCGGCGCTCTTGAATGTGCCGTCTTCCTTCACGGCCTGGGCCCAGGGGATGCTCTTGGCACCGGGGATGTGGCCGCCGCGCAAGGCACCCTCCTGCGGATACTCGGGCATGTGCAGTTTCTCGCCGGTGTATTCAGCAGGGCTGCGCACATCGACCAGCGAGCCGTTGCCGTTCTTCAGATGCGCCTGCACCTCATCGCGGTAGGCGCGAATCTTCGAGTCGTCGCGGGCCGGGGCCTTGTAGTCGGTAGCGGGATAGCTCGGCACTTCGCGCGTGGTCGCTCGGCCCTCATCCACCCACTTCTTGCGGCCGCCGTTCAACAGCTTGGCGTTGGTGTGGCCGAACAGTTGAAACACCCAATAGGCATAGGCCGCCCACCAGTTGTTTTTGTCGCCGTAGAAGATGACCGTGGTGTCATTGCCGATGCCCTTGCTGCTCAGCAACGCGGCGAACTGGTCGCTGTTGATGTAGTCGCGCGATAGCTGGTCATTCAAGTCGGTGGTCCAGTCGATCTTGACAGCGCCGGAGATGTGGCCGGTGTCGTACAGCAGGATGTCTTCGTTGGATTCCACGATGCGGATGTTGGCATCGTTGAGATGCTCGGCCAGCCACTCGGTGCTGACCAACGACTCGGGGTGTGCGTAATTTGTGCTCATATCAGTTTTCCAAATAGGTTTGGTTTGAAAGAAAATTAGAAAGAAAGAAATGAATGAAAGGTTCATTCAAATGGGCGACTTGCAATGACGTAGAAGCGCGAATTGCCGGCGCACTGAAGCATGCCGGCAATCCGCTACATACACATGCAGGTGTATGCAACGATGCGGTGTGCCAGATCAACATTGTGATCACGGCCGGGTGTCCCACTGGGCTGTCGCATCATGATTATCTGGGTCTCTCAAAGATTTCAGCGATCTCTTTATCACCCAGAACGTGTGAGGGGAAATGAAAATCGCCCCCTCGCAAACAATGGTGCGAGAGGGCGACGACAACCGAGGTTGCTGCACGCTCTCATCTTCCAGTTGCCTGCCGGATTTGGCACCTTGCATTACAAGGTTGCCGAGGCTTCGTCGGGCCGGTCCCTCCGCCTCTCTGGATAAGAGTGTTCACTGCGTTCTATGAAATTTTTACGAACTTGTCTCCTGAAGGCTAGCAAAAGTGTTCGCCGTTGTCAATATCTGAAATATTTTTGGCCGAAAAGTCGCCTGTTATCCGACGGATGGCTCGTCGGCCATATTGACAAACGCCAGAATAGTCACTAGTATCGCGCCAACAACTTCATAGTTTGTGACGCACTCATCGAGAGAGGTGGAGGGAACGGCCCAATGAAACCTCGGCAACCCGAAGTGGCTCTGGACTTCGCAAGGTGCCAACTCCGTCAGCACTCGCAAGAGCTTTTTCGGCTGAAAGATGAGACTGAATGTGTGACCACATTCATTCAACTTCCTCTTTTCAGTTCATCTCGCTCTGGGTGCTCGTGCACTCGGAGCGATTTTTTTGCTCCGGTGCCAGGCCAACGGCCAGACTAGATGGGTGGGTCGCATTGCACAAAGGAAGCATGAGCAATTTGACCGCAACTGAACAGAGGGCACCGGCACAACTGGCGACACGGCTGGTACATGCCGGCGAACGATTGTCCGGCACTGGCACGCAAAACGGCCGGTGCGCCATTCCCACCTCCACGCCCATTTTTGCCACCACCACGTTTTTGCATGGTGGGGCAACCGGTCTCGATAGCGCATTCGAGCGCGCTGAGCAGGGCGAGGATGAATATGTCTACACCCGCTACGGCAACCCCACCGTCGTGGCGCTGGAAACGGCCATGGCCGATATTGAGCTGGGCCGGGGTGCAGTGGCCGCGGCCTCGGGTATGGCCGCGCTGTATCTGGCCGTGCTGGCGGCCGGCACGCCACCTGGCAGCAACGAGCCGCAGGTGCGTCACATCCTGGCGTCACAGGATTTGTATGGTTCCACGCACGGCCTGCTGCGACGCTTCTTTGGTTCCAACAACGTCGGCCTGACCCTGTTCGATGTGGCTGATTTAAAGGCATTTAAGCGGGCACTGGATGAACACGAACCGGATGTGGTGCTGATCGAGTCGCTGTCGAACCCGTTGCTGAAGCTGGCCGATATCGAGACGATTGCGGAGCTGACCCACGCTGCCGGCGCGCGCCTGGTGGTTGATGCGACCATGACCACGCCGGTGTTGCAACAGTCGTTGAAGCTGGGGGCCGATATCGTCGTGCACAGCGCGACCAAGTATTTGAGCGGCCACGCCGATGCGATGGGCGGCATTTTGGTGGCGCGCACCGGCTTCATGCTCGACACGGCACGCTCTTATTCGCGCTCGCTCGGCTCCTCACTCAGCCCATTCGAGGCCAAATTAATTTCACGCGGCATCAAGACTTTGGAGTTGCGGGTGAAGCAGCAGAGTGCCAATGCGCTGGCTGTGGCGCAGTGGCTGGAGACACAGCCGGCGGTGGCCCGCGTCATCTATCCCGGCCTGGCCAGCCACCCACAGCACAAATTTGCGGCGCTGCAATGGTGCCGACAGTTCGGTGGCATGTTGACGTTTGAACTGGCTGCATCACCAAATCGATCGCTGCGCGAAACCACATTTAAAGCGATGGACGCACTCAAACTGATTTTGCCGGCGACCAGTCTGGGCGACATTTATACCGTGATGACCTATCCGTCGATTTCATCGCATCGGGATGTAAAGCCGGAGGTGTTGTTGTCGCAGGGCGTGACCGATGGCACTTTGCGGCTCTCGGTGGGCATCGAAGCGGTCAAAGATATTGTGGCCGATCTTGAGCAGGCTTTTAGCACGTTGGTGTGAGCTGGATTTGTGAGCTGGATTTAGGGAATTTATATGGCATGTGATCCGATTGATTCGTTGGATGAGATAGATTGGCACATCCTGAAGGAGCTTCAGGAGAACGCGCGCGTGTCGTTTGCCGAGCTGGGCCGCATCGTCAGTTTGTCGCGGCCAGCGGTGGCCGAGCGGATGCGCCGCCTCGAAGAGATGGGTGTGATTTCGGGCTATCGTGCTGAGTTGAACCTGCCGCGCCTGGGCTATTGCATCACGGCATTTGTGCAAATCAGCGCGCCAGGCCATGTGGTGCCGGCGTTGTCCGAGACCATTCGCACGGTGCCGGAAGTGCTGGAGTGCCACCGCGGCACCGGCAAGGATTACTACATTCTCAAGCTGGCCGCCTCATCGCTGGAGCATCTGGAAGTGGTGCTGGATCGCCTGTCCGGCTACGGCCAGGTCACATCGTCCATCGTGCTGTCGTCGGTGCTGACCAATCGCGTGGTCACCCGTGTGGCCGGCTTGCACCCAGCCTAGTTTAAGCATACGTTCATTTAGATGCGTGCGCGAGTTGCTATAACCGGTGTGCATGCGACAAAAAGAGCCGTTCACCCATCGAGTTGTTTCACCTTCGCGCATGCCGCCGCGCACACTTTCGCGCGTGGGTGGCATTGCGGTGTTGCTCGCGCTGGCGCTCCTCGCTGGTGTCATTGCTGAGGTTTCACAGGTCAATGGTGCGACAGGGATATTTCAAGCGAGCTCGACAGCAACTCGCCGACCCGAGTCAAAAGCGACAAAGCTGCCGTTTATTCAAGGGCCGATCGAGATTGGCCGTTCGGCAAAAAATCGACCCATTCACGCCTATCAGGTGGGAAATGGGCCGATCAAGCGCGGCCTGATCGGGGCGATTCACGGCGGTTACGAGCGCAACACGTTCACCCTGATGAACGAAATGCTGGCGTATTTGCGGCGCAACCCGCAACTGGTTCCGCCGCAAATTACGTTGTTCATCGTGCCGCTGATGAACCCGGACGGCAATGCGGCTGGCACCGACCGGGTGCGCGGCCGGATGAACGGCAATGGCGTGGACCTCAATCGCAATTGGGATTACCAGTGGAACATCACGGCCACCCACGGCACCCGCGTGGTGTCGGGCGGCCCAGCTCCTTTCTCCGAGCCGGAGTCGCGGGCCGTGCGCGATCTCATCGAGATGAACAAAATGGACGCGGTGATTTTCTACCACAGCGCGTTCGATGCCGTCTTTAGCGGGGCCGGCCACAGCAACACCAAAACAATTGAGCTGGCGAAATACATGGCCGAGGCCACCGGCTATCGCTATCGGCCCGAGGGTGTGGTTGGCCAGCTCACCACCGGCGATTCGATTGATTACCTGACCGCCAAGGCTGGCATCACCGCCATTGAAATTGAGCTTTTAACCCAACGCTCTATCGATTGGGATCGTAATCTGCGTGGCTTAAAAGCCTTCTTGGTGTGGGATCTGGAAGACGTACCTTCAGGCCAATGAAAGCACAGGTTTGTCGGCCACTCAGCTCAGCGGCTTCACCATTTTCACCACTGGCAATTTCACCCCATCCGGCATGTCAATGTCGACATGATCGACTGCGACAAAGCCGTTGCTGAAATAGAGTGCTTCGCCCGTCAGCGTCGCCATGAGTTCGAGCTGGGTGAAGCCGGCCTGACGCGCAGCCACCTCACACGCCTGCATCAAACGCCGGCCGATGCCGCGCCGCGACCAGTCCGGGTGCACATAGAAGGCGCGTATTCGGGCCGCATCGAGGGCCGGGTCGAGGAACTGATCCGGTTCGCGTTTGGCCTGGTCGCCGCCATAGAGCGTTTTGCGCCGGCTCCATCCCCCCGCACCCACGATGACGACCGAGGCAGCAGGGGTTGAAGTTTCGGCCACGAAATAGGTCGCATCGTTGATGAGCTGGGTGTCCACGCCGAACACATATTTCAGTGCACTTTCGATCTGTTGAGGCGAGTACTGTTGAATGCCCAGGCCGCGCACCGACACCTGGATCAACGCCTTCAATTGGGCAATATCCTGTGTCGTTGCAAGCCGGATGTGCACGGTCACTTCGGAATTGATGTCCAAATTCATGAGAGTTCTCCTGTGGGTTCACGATAAACCAGATTGCGGTTAGCCGGGTTTCGGCGAGGCAGCCCACTGGAAAAACAAATGGGAGCCTATCCAAAATTGGATAGACTCCCGTTCGTTTTGTGCCTTCAGAGGCGACGGTCGGAATTGAACCGACGCATAAGGGTTTTGCAGACCCTCGCCTTACCACTTGGCCACGTCGCCGAATTTCACATCTAGCGAGTTTCACTTATCACTCGATGGAGCTGAATTATACACAGCCTGCCCGCGTAAAATCAATCGTGTGACGGCATCTGAAATCTCATCTACAAACCCTTCAAATTTGTTCAAACCGGCGCGCCTGTCTGCCGTGGTGTTGACCTTGAATGAGAGTCAGCACATCGGCGCGTGCCTTGACGCACTGGTCTGGGCCGATGACCGATTGGTGTTCGACTCCTTCAGCACCGATGGAACTGTGGAAATCGCACAAACGCACGGCGCACGGGTGATTCAAAATGTCTTCCACCATTACGCCCAACAGCGCAATGCGGCGCTGGCCCAGGTGCAGGATGAATTTACATGGGTGTTTTTTGTGGATGCGGATGAGCGTTGCACGCCGGCGCTGGCAGACGAGATTCGCACAGTGCTGGCTAATCCACAGGCAGCGGTGTATGCGGTGCCTCGGCACAACTATT
>JBBQST010000325.1:0-5616 GCA_038213625.1 Thermoflexales bacterium | reverse complement strand
AAGAGCTGTGAGCAAAGAGCGAAGAGCGATGAACAATGAGTAACGGGCGCGGCGCGAGATATTCCGCGCTCTCTGCTCTCCGCTCATGGCTCTCTGCTCTCCGCTCATGGCTCTCTGCTCTTCGCTCTCCGCTCTCCGCTCATGGCCTCCCGCTCATCGTCTGCGCGCTCATCGGCATCGCATCGGTTCAGCCTCTGTTTGCCAGCCCCATCCCCACCGGCGCGGATGCGCTGCTGCATTTCTATCGCATCGCCACCTGGGATGAGCTGTGGTCGCACGGCATTGTGTGGAGCCGCTGGCTGCCCAACTTTGCATTTGGCTACGGCTATCCACTGATGAATTACCACCCGCCACTGGCGTATGCGCTGGGGGCACTGGTGCATCGAGCTGGGTTTGCGCTGCTGCCGGCCATGCAGCTCACCTGGGCGCTGAGTGCTGTGGCAGCGGCCGTGGGCATGTATGGCTGGGTGAGCGCGGTCAGCCATAGCCAGCGCGCAGGGCTCATTGCGGCTGCTGCCTACGTGTTCGCGCCGTATGCGCTGTTCAATTTGTTCACGCGGGGCAGCTTCGCCGAGAGTATTGGGCTGGCGCTCGCGCCCTGGGTTTTCCTCGGCATCCAACGCCTCACCCAGACGGGTCAATGGCGATTTGGGTTACTGATCGTCGCAGCCTATGCGGCGGTAGTGCTCAGCCACGTGATCGCGGCGTTGCTGGTCAGCTTGCTGGCCGGCGTGTATCTCCTGGCTTGTGCATGGGCGTATGGCAACGGCTGGCAAGGCGCACTACGCAAAGGCATGCGCGCAGCCGGGGCGTTGTTGATGGGGCTGGGGTTGACGGCGTTCTTCTGGCTGCCGGCACAACTCGAAACCGATCTGATTCAAATTCAGCGCGGCACAGGTGGCTACGCTGATTTCAGCGCCCATTTTCTAACGCTGAGCCAACTCCTCTCACCGCCCGTTGCGCCCGACCCGCACTTCATCGGCCAGACCGTACCCACCAGTTTGAGTTGGATCGCGTTGGGTCTGGCGCTGCTGGGCGGGTTGGCCGCTGTCTTGCAGGCCCGCGCATGGCCGCCACCCCGCCGCATTCTGTTTGGGCTGATAGGACTGGCCACACTGGTGGCGTGCGGCATGACCCTGAGCATATCCAACGGCATCTGGCAGCTGGTGCCAGTGCTGCGCTTCCTGCAATACCCATTTCGCTTTTTGGGCGTCGCCAGTTTGGGGTTGGCTTTCGCGGCGGGTTTGGGGTTTGCCGCGCTGGAATCTGCCGGCTCAGCCTGGATCAAAAACCTGGCCAATGGAATTTGTGCCGCCTGTGTCATCAGCATGGCCATCTATGCATTCACCTGGCAAACATCGCCCAATGTAGATTCGGCCGCCATCACCCACGCACCGACGATCAGCGAGGTCTGGGACACCGAGCGCCGGCTGGGCACCATCGGCACCACCTCCTTTGGCGAATATTTGCCGCGCGCTGTGGTGCAAGTGCCGGCCCAGCCCGCGTTCGACCCTACCCAAATTACGAATCGTATTGATGCTAGTCAGTTGCCCACCGGCACTCAAATTACTTCGGCGCAATTTGACCCATTGCGCTACACCCTCGGAACGCAATCAGGAACGCCGTTCACCCTAACAGTCAATACGTTTTACTTTGAGGGTTGGAATGCCTATTTGGATCAACAACCCACCTCACTACATCCCAGCACACCCAACGGCCTCATGCAAATTGCGCTGCCTGCGGGCACTCATGCCGTCGAGATTCGCTTCGAGCGCACACCCATTCGGCGCGCCGCCGAGCTCATCTCGGCCGGCACTGCGGCTTTGGTTTTGGCACTGAGCCTGTGGCAGCTCATTCGCTCACGTCGCGAAAATAGTGTGATGCCGGGTGATGCAACCGTCACCGTCATTGAAAGATGGACAAGCCAAATCGGCTTGCGCTGGCTTGTGGTACTTGCGATCAGTTTGGCCGGTCTACTAGCCTTCAAAACGCGGGTCATCGATATCACCGACAACGTGTTCCGGCACACTCGGCTCAACGGCGATGCACTCTCAGGGGTCAGCGATGCGCGCAATATCAACTTTGATAACAAGGTTCGGTTGATTGGACTGGATGCGCCAAACCGGCAGGTGGCCGCAGGAGAGATTTTTCAGTTCGACCAGTTCTGGAAGCTGATCGAGCAAACCGGTGCCGACTTCAGCATCAGCACCAAAGTCTTTGACGCGAACGGCGTGGAATATGGTCACTACGATTCGCCGCATCCCAACCAAATCTTCCCCACCTCGCGCGCGGCCCTCAGCGACTACCTGCTGGATACGCGCCGCATTCCCATAGACGCAACCACGCCGCCAGGGCAATATATCGTTGAAACCAGCGTCTATTACTACGGCGACACCCGGCGTTTGCTGCCCGCGTTGGATGCGAGTGGAGGGCGGCTGAACCAAAATTTCGCTGCAACTGCCGCACAGATTTTGACGATCACCGTGATGCACCCCACACCATTGACCGACCCCGCCACGCTTGAAATTCCATACCGCGTCGATGCCCCACTGACTGCCAACGTAACCTTGATCGGCCACACCCTACCGCCCTCTTTGACCTTGCACACAGGGGACAGCTTTGGGCTGGAGACATACTGGCAGGCACAGGGAACGCCGGCCACCGACGACGAGATTTGCTTTGTGTTGCAACAGCCGGATCGCACCGTGCCGCTGCGATGTGTCGGGCCTGTGCCGGGCTTCCCAACACAGAAGTGGCGCACGGACGATGTATGGCGCGCCGGCCACGCCATGCGCATTCCACCCCAAACCGAGGCCGGCGACTATGCCGTGCTCATCACCGGCACGCATGGGTCAGCGCTTCCCATTGGCCGGATTAACGTGACGGCACCAACCCGAACTTTTGTGTTGCCCGAAAGCATTACACTGGAACCGCAAACTTTCGACAATGGAGTTGCTCTCGCGGGTTATCGAATAGACGCCGATGTGAAGGCCGGCCAACCGATCACTGTCACGCTGTTCTGGCACACGGGCGCGCCGTTGGAGGCGAGGTTGAAAGTGTTTGTGCAGTTAGTCGATGCGCAAAACAACCGGATTGCGGGGAATGACCAGATGCCAGGCGGCGAGATGGCCGAGCGGCCCACCACTGATTGGGTGGCTGGGGAGTTCATTGCCGACACGCACCATTTTGAGGTGCCGGCCGATCTGCCCGCGGGCGAATACAAGCTGCTGATCGGTCTGTATGATGAGGGCACATTGAAGCGCGTAACACTGACCGATGGCCGTGATAGCGTGCTGCTCCACTCGGCATTGAGAATTGCAGCCCGGTAAACTTGCTGGCCGAACTGGCTGTTGCAACTCAAGCCCATTTGAGACAATATGCGCTAAGTTTTGACTGTTTGATTTGTGAATCTTGAAAGAACAATTTACGCCATGAATAAATCCACATTGCTTGCCATGTATGAACGCATGCATCTGTGCCGCTCGTTCGAGCAGGCCTGTATCCAGCTGTATATGGAGAAAGAAATCCGCGGCTCGCTGCACCCCAGCATCGGCCAGGAAGCCACCGCCGTCGGCGCGTGCTTCGCCCTGCGGCCCGACGATTACATGACCTGCACCTACCGCGGCCACAGCGCCTGCATCGCCAAGGGCATTGATGTCAACGCGGCCATGGCCGAGATGTTGAACAAGCGCACCGGCATCAGCAAAGGCAAGGGCGGCAGCATGCACTGGACCGACCCGACCATTGGCCTGCTCGGCGAGAACGCCATCGTGGGAGCCGGCGTGCCGATTGCCGCTGGCGCAGCGCTCTCGGCCCAGATGGATGATGCGCCGCCTGGCAAGAGCAAAGTCGCCATCACCTTCTTCGGCGACGGTGCCATCAATCAGGGTGCGTTCCACGAAGCCATGAACATGGCCCAGTTGTGGAAACTTCCATTAATCTTGCTGTGCGAGAACAACCTGTATGCCGAGATGACGCCGCTGGCCGACAGCAACCCGCTGGCCACGGTGGCCGACCGCGCCAAGGGCTACAACATGCACGCAGTCAAGATCGACGGCAACGACATTGTCGCGGTCTACGACACCGTGTGCGCGGCCTCGGAGCGAGCGCGCGCCGGCGAAGGCCCCACCTTCATCGAAGCCATGACCTACCGGCTGACCGGCCACATGGTCGGCGATGCCGAGACCTATCGCACCAAGGAAGAGGTGGCCGAGGCCCGCAAGCACGAGCCCATTTTGCGGGCTGGCGAATTGCTCAAGCGCGACTACGGCGTGAGCACGGATGAGCTGGCCGCGCTGGCCGCCAAGTCGCAAGCTCGCATCGACGCCGCCGTGAAGTTTGCCAAGGAAAGCCCTGCCCCCGACCCGAGCGAAGTGTATGAGGATGTGTGGGCGTAGGACGGCTGTTGGCAACTAGCTGCTAGCGGCTAGCCGCCAATACCCAGCCGCTAGCAGCCAGCCACCAACAACCAGCAACTAAACATGAGAGAACTAACCTACACCCAAGCCCTGCGCGAAGCTTTGAGCGAAGAGATGGAGCGCGACGGCAAGATCGTCCTCATGGGCGAAGACATCGGCCACTACGGCGGTGTGTTTCGCGTCACCGAAGGGCTCATCGAGAAATTCGGCCCCAAGCGGGTCAAGGACACGCCCATCAGCGAAGCCGGCTTTGTGGGCATGGCCGTGGGCATGGCCATGACCGGCCAGCGGCCCGTGGCCGAGCTGATGTTCATGGACTTTGCGCTGGTGTGCGCGGACCAGATCTGGAACCAGGCGGCCAAGTTGCGCAGCATGAGCGGCGGCCGTGTCAAAGTGCCGCTGGTGATTCGAGCTCAACAGGGCGGCGGCCGCGGCAACGGCGCACAGCACTCCGAAAGCTTCGAGACGCTGTTCACCCACCTGCCCGGCATGAAAGTGGCGTTGCCCTCGACGCCGGCCGATGCCAAGGGCCTGCTCAAGAGTGCGTTGCGCCAGGACGACCCGGTCATGTTTATCGAGCACAAGCTGCTCTACAACACCAAGGGGCCAGTGCCCGACGGCGATGTGACGATTCCCTTTGGCAAGGCCGATGTGAAGCGCGAAGGCACTGATCTCACCATCGTGTCCTACTCGCGGCAACTGCTGTTTGCGCTGGAGGCGGCCGAGACGTTGCAGAAGGAACACGGCATCAGCGCCGAGGTGATCGACCTGCGCACCACGGTGCCGATGGACATGGACACCATCGTGACCTCGCTCAAGAAAACGCATAAATTACTGGTGACGCACGAGAGCCACTCCAGCTGCGGCATTGGGGCCGAGGTGGCCATGCGGGTGATGGAGCAGGCCTTCTACGAGCTGGATGCGCCGATTGTGCGGGTGGCCGGCCTCGACCTGCCTATTCACAGCGCCAGGCCGTTGGAAGAGAAAGTCTTGCCGCAGCCCAGCGCCATCGTCGAAGGCGCGTTGAAACTTTTGAAGTAGCCGGTGCGATTCTTAATCGCACTTCCCCGTCCGCACCGTCACTGTAGGGGCGGAGCAAATTCCGCGAAAACATTGTATTCCAAAAACCAATTGGGGGAAAAAGGACCCCCAAACAATTCCGAACCAAAAAAAACGCCCAAACCGCAAACCACGGTGA
>JBBQST010000324.1:0-5622 GCA_038213625.1 Thermoflexales bacterium | reverse complement strand
CCATTTTTGCGATCGAACACCAACGTGAAATCGAACGGGATTTCGGATTTCTCACCGAGAAAATTCTTGAGGAAGCTATCGCCCTCACTCGAATGAATGACAAGTTTGGCACCCTTGAGACCGAGCCGAAAAGACACGCGCTCTTTGGCCAGATCGAGGCCGAGCAGGGCCTGAGTGACATCGACCCGCGTCTTGTCCTTCTCGCCCAATCGCCACAGCGGGTCATCCTGGGTGCCTTTGGTGAGCTGGCCGCGTATGAAGCCATTGCTGGCCGAGGCATCGACATCGAAGTCGTGAGCGGTCTTGCTGAAGGGGATGAACAGGTTGAGCTGGCCGGGAATGCTGGTGATGAGATCGACGCCGAAGTTGGTTTCCGGCACCTGTGTTTTAAGTTCGCCACCCGCGTTGAGGCCTAAAAACAGGCCCCGGCCACCATGCTCGGGCCGGACATGCATCATGGTCAGCGCCCAGTTGATGGAGGCACCCGTGGCGCGCGGATAGCGCATGAGCAATGTGCCAGCACCGGTTGCAACATCATCGGCAATCGGCGTAGTGGTGCCGGGAGCTGGGTCCCAACCAAAGTAGAAATCGAACATTTCACGCGGCAAATGACCATCCAGCACCAACTGCTCGACCAGACCCAGCACCAGCGACGGCGTAAGTTTGCCCAAAATGCGCTCGGCCGAGCCGGGTGGAAAGCCATCGCCACGTAACAGCCGCACCAGCATATCGACGTTGAACAGCTCGACATCGTCGGGCTCGTCGGTGACCAGCAGCAGCGCCTGGGCAATGGTGTAGGCCAGCGGCACCCGTTGTTGCAACGATTGCACCGCCGCCAGCCGAATCAGCAAAAAGGCCACATCCCAGCCACTGAGCGAGCCGTCCTTCAACTCGTCGCCCAGGGCCTTGAACATCGGAATGACGTCCTTGATCTCGGCCAGGGTTTCATCAAACGCAGCCTTGTCGGGGTCGAGGCCCTGGCCGAATTGAGCGAACTGATCCTTCTTGGCAGGGGCAATATCCTGGCCAGGCTTGAGGCCGAGATCGGCCCGCGTGGCTTCGGCCAAAGCTGGGTCGCCCAGGTTTTCCTGCACCCAGTTGGCCGCGTCCTTGAAATACTGGACTACGGAACCAAAGACATTGTCGGGTTTCTTTTCGTCGGCCATGATATTTCCTGATTGAATTTGGCTGGCAAATGTTGAGGGACGCGGGTCAGTCGCTAGCAGCTAGTAGCTAGCTGCTAGCTGATGGCCGCTAGCGGCTGATGGCTGGAGGTTGTGCATCGGCTGGTGTGGTGAAGGGAATGTCGTGGACGGTGACGGGGGCCGAGACGTTTTCGTCAACTTGATCAGGGCCGGTCTTGCCGTTTTGAGCCATCAATGTATGTTTGACTTTGAGCGTGGTGCCGCTGCCAGAGAAGGACACCAGGCCGATATTGGTGTTGAATACCATTTGCCGAAGCTGGTCAAAATGATCCATGGCAGCCTCAAATTGCCGCGCTGCCACCCGGCCCAATTCGTTCACATAGTGATTGGGAAGGGTGAGATTGATGTCGGCAGCGGGAATAAGCGCGGGTTGGCGCAACTCCTCGGGCAACGCTGCATTGGGCCGTTCATCGCGCACCAGATTCAGCCGCCAGCGCCAGTCCGGCTCCTTGCCAGCCACAAACACGGCACCGGCCGGCCAGCCCCGCGCAGACAGCAGGGCCGGCGAGCGCTTCATCTTGGCACGGCGGCCGAGGGCCACCGGTTCGCCGGCGGGAATCGTGATCTGGGCCGGGCCATTCCAGCCAAGCCGCTCCGGGGGCAGGCCGCGTGCAAACTCTTGCAGCAGCGCATTGGAGCGAATGAGCGCCTGCACCAGCGGCTTAAAGTCGTTGCGCAGCGGGCTTGCAGTCAGTTGGACGATGCGCGACGGCGTGGTGAGAGTAGCCTTGCGCCAGTAATCCAGCGTCAGGCTGTCGGCATAGTGCACATCGCCCGACAAAATAAGGACTTTGGGGTGCTCGGCGCAGCGTTTGAGCAATGCCTCCTGAGCCTGCTCGTTGTCGGCCCAGCCCTCGGCATCATATTTTTCTCCACCGCTCTCGATCATGCCCGGCGTGCACGGATCGCTGGACTCGCCTTTTTTGTTGCCGTTTTGAATGCCCTTGACCACCTGCAAAATAGGCGCGGCGATGTGCACGATTAGATCAGGGCCGAGCACCGGCGCGGGTGCAACCACAATCAGCAACTCGCGGCTTTCAGCGAGCGGCGCAGCAGGAATCTGATCGTTGAGTGAATCGCCCAACAGGCTGGCCGGGAACTCGCCCTGACCCCGATATTTGCGGCGGGTGCGGCTATCCATGACGGCGACGAGGTGTTTGGGGGCGGGCACGGTGTAGTGCCAGATGGCTTGCCGGGTGGCATCGGCACCACTCGCGCCGATCAACTCCTCCAATCGCTGCACCACCGCTTGTGGCGGTGTGACAAGCGCGGCGGCCATCTCAACCGTTTTGTCGAGGAAATCCTTGTTGTTGCCGCTATCGAAAGCCGCAGGGTTATTGCCCCACCCCTGGAAGATGCCGTAGGCCATGACGCCGTTGCGCACCAGGGCGCGGCCGAGCGGCTTGCTATACACACGGTTGCGCCAGCGCTGGTTCAAGTTCCAGTCGTCGGTGACTTCATGATCGTCACAGATCATGTAGGTAACGGTGTTGGCCAGCGCGCGCGCCACCTTGGGCACGGCGTTGCGATAGACGATCACGCGCTTGCGATGCTCCTCGATACTGGCCTCGGCAAACGCGTTATCTGTTTCCTTGCAAGCCTCCCAGTCGGTGAGATTGTCTTTGAGATCGGCCGGCACGCTGGAGAGATCGGCCCGAAGTTGCGTCAACGGGGCCAGCGCCCGCCATAGGTGCGGCCCCCATGCAGCCAGATACATCGCGGCATATTCGCCAAATCCCAACAGATGACTGTGTGCGTCGGTGCTGGTGAAGCCGGCGCTGGCTCTGACCAGTTTTTGCCGGCGCAGGGCTGGGAAATTCTGGATGGTGCAATTGGCCGTCGTTGAGTCAACGGGCAGGGTTTCCTCGCCCACCAATTCACGGCCAATCTCGTTCAACATCGGCAGCAGACAACCGGCCACATCATCGGCGTAAATCTGATCGCCGGTGAGAAAGAGTTGTTGCGGCCGTTCAGCCAGATCATCCTTGTGAACGGCGATATGGTCATCCAGCCAGGCCAGCGCGTCGAAGCCAGGGCCGTTGGTTTTGCGGCAACTCCCGTGAGCTAGGCGAAGCTGATCCAGCGTGGCGGCAGGTGTGATGAAGGCGGGCAGCCGCTTGCTGACATAGCCCAGCGCTTTGTGGCCGGGATCGTCACCGGCCGCGGCCTGGTCCTCCAGCAGCTTCTCGGAGTCCAGAGATTTGCGCGTCGCGCCGCTGATATCCCACGAGACATCATAGGAATACATCTGGCGCGGCTCCAGATTTTGGGCCTGCGTGCCGAGGGTGACGGTGATGACGGCGATGTGAAGCTTGGGGCCAAACTTGCGGGTGGCGGCGCTGCCGCTGGCAATGGCGTCGCTGGTGTCGGCCGCATGCTGGCGCTGGCCTTTCCAGAGGTGGACGGTGACCGTCTTGCTCTCGCGCAACGCAATCCAGAACGAGCACGTGCGAGGTTCGACGCGCCGGACAATCGGACCGGCCAGAATGAAAGGTAATTCGGGCATGTGTATTCGATGGGTGATGAACCTCACCCGCCGCCTATGAGCCTATTTTTTGAACACCGCTTCTGACACCGCAACACATTTTGAATGTGAGATCAACAGTGAAATGCGTTTGTGTTCAAAGAATATAAATGCAACGGCATGACAAATTCCGGCATTGTTTGTATAAACTAACGAAAGATAGTGTCGGGATACCGGCTAAACTCTGCAGGTCTTGACGCGGCTGAGGTGAGTTGTTGAAGCGTGAATCAAGCCACGGAGATCTGGTTGCCGCGCACAGCAATCATGATCGGGCAACAGCCTTGTGTATATCTACTGTGAAAGCACGGGGTTTATGAGTGTTGGAGAAACAAAATGATAAAGACAACGGATCGGGACGAGTTACGCAAACAATTGGATGCGCCGTTTGCACTGAGCGAAACGGCCATTGCCCATTTTCGCAAGAACGGCTATGTCAAACTCAAGCACGTGCTCTCGCCCGAAGTGATTGAATTTTATGGGCCGGAAATTACGCGCATGGTGATTGCGCTGAACACACAGACCAAGCCGGTGGCCGAACGCAACACGTATGAGAAGGCTTTTTTACAGATCATGAATCTGTGGACCCAGGATGAACGGGTGCGCGAGTTTGCCTTCAGCAAACGGCTGGGGCGCATCGCGGCCGAGCTCCTGGGCGTGAAAGGCGTGCGCTTGTATCACGATCAAGCGCTCTACAAAGAGCCGGGCGGCGGCATCACCCCCTGGCATGCCGATCAGTTTTACTGGCCGCTCAGCAACGGCAACACCTGCACGGTCTGGATTCCGCTGCAAGCGACGCCGGTGGAGCTGGGGCCGCTGGCTTTTAGCATCGGCAGCCACGTGTTCGAGAGCGGCCGTGATCTGGCCATCAGCGATGACAGCGAGCAGAAGATGGCGTTCAACCTGCGTAACTTCCCACTGGACGAAGGCGCATTTGACCTCGGCGAAGTGAGCTTCCACTATGGCTGGACTTTCCATCGCGCTTCGCCGAATACATCAGACAAGCCGCGCGCGGTCATGACAATTATTTATATGGAAGATGGCATCAAACTGATTCAACCCAAACACAAGAACCACGAGAACGATTGGGCTACCTGGATGCCGGATGTAAAAGTGGGAGAAGCAGTGGCGTCGCCGTTGAACCCGGTCATCTACAGCGCAGACGCGTAAGGCCTATCGCTAAGGAGATCCTTGATGAACCCTGAACCGTATACCGGTATTATCGATGTCGCTCGCGTCGGCCTGTCTGTGGATGAGTGCGCGCGGCGCATGGGCCGGTTTGGCTTTTTCAGCCGGCAACTGATGTGGGTGCAGGCGGGCAAAATGTCGTCCACGGCCAACTGGAATTTGAAGGCGATGCTGGGCCGGCAGTTGTGGGAGAGCGCGGTGCATTGGGGCGGGTGGCGCGACCGCGTGAAAGAGATGCGTGGCCATGCCCATCTCATCGACGGCCACCACGATGGCAAGTTGGGCGATTTCTTTACTGAGATGCTGTGGGCGCGCGATGATGCTGAATTGGCAATCGGGCTGTATGCGGTGGCATTGCCGGCCTATCGCATCGCGCTGGAGCGTTACATTGCCGAGACCAACCCATTGGTCGATGCGCCCAGCGTGCGATTGATGAAGCATGTGCTGCTGGATTTGGACGCCAACATTGAATTTGGACACAGCGTGCTGACCGCACTTGAGGGCGCAAGCACGCGCACCAGCGACGCGTGGCGTGCACATCTGCAAGCCTATTTGGATGCAGCCGGTGGCGTGGATGGCACCGCACCGGAGCAACCCTCATTCGAGTTGCCGCCGACGCGGAGCCAGGGTGAGTGGGCGATGCCGCTTGAATTTGCGCGCGAATCCCACTTCAACACCACCATTCCAAAAGTCAATCCATACGATGAG
>JBBQST010000323.1:0-5639 GCA_038213625.1 Thermoflexales bacterium | reverse complement strand
ACCGCCCAGCGGGTGCGTCTCTACAAATTCAAGGGTTGCCAACGGCCTTCATGTCGTTTCAATTTGCTTTATCTATTAGGACCTAACCCGGCAAAAGCCGAAGGAGCAATATGAACAAAGTTAAAACGTTTCTAACAAGTTTAGGTTTTCTGGCCGTATTAACCGCCTGTGGCGCTCGGTCTATACCGAACGCGAGATGTATCCAGATCTACCGCAGACCAGTGGTATGGAAACGAGTATGGGTGCAATGAACGTCAGTGAAGGCACTGAACTCTACGATGTCCGCTTTATTGCCGCCATGATTCCTCATCATGAGAGCGCAATTACAATGGCTCAACAAGCCGTCCAACGGGCTGAACATCCTGAGCTGAAGAAGTTGGCTGAGGCTATTATTACGGCACAAACGGCTGAGATTACGCAGATGAAGCAGTGGTATCAAACGTGGACAGGCAAGCCATATACCGGGGCCGCGTAGAACACAAACTTAAGATTCCATCTCAACGGCGTAGCTTCAACTACGCCGTTTTTGTTTTCTGTGGCGTTGTAACCATGGCCATAAACAGAGTGTGCATACGGGTGTCCCGAGTCAGTTCTGGATGAAATGAGGTCGCCAGCATATTGGCTTGTTGTGCGGCCACAATCGTGACGGTATCGCCCATACCCGGCAATGTTGCCAATACGTCAACACCCTCGCCAACAGACTCAATCATCGGCGCGCGGATGAACATGGCTTCATACGGACCTTCAATGCCTTTGATAAACAGGGGTGCAATGAATGAATCGACTTGTCGGCCAAAGGCATTGCGTTTCACCTTGATATCCATCATTGCCAAGGTTGGCTGATCGCGCCCAACATCTTTAGCGAGAAAGATGAGGCCGGCACACGTTCCCCAAGTGGGTTTGCCGCTGCCAATAAAGGCACGCAGTGGCTCCATCAGCTCAAAGCGCATGGCCAGCTTGGCAAAGGTGGTGCTCTCACCGCCGGGCATGATGAGGCCATCCAATCCGTCGAGTTGATGCGGCAGCCGCACCTCGACAGGGGTTACTCCCAGTCGATTCAACATCGTCACATGCTCGGCAAAGTCGCCTTGCAAGGCCAGAACGCCTATTTTCATGACGCCTTACCAACCGCGTCCGGCCATTTTCTGCGCTTCAGTCAAGCTGCTGATATTGATGCCAACCATCGGCTCACCCAGATCCTTACTCACTTCGGCGATGATCTTGTAGTCGCGAAAGTGGGTGGTCGCTTCGACGATGGCTTTGGCACGTTTGGCGGGGTCGCCGCTCTTGAAGATGCCGCTGCCGACGAACACACCATCAACGCCGATCTCCATCATCAGCGCGGCATCTGCCGGTGTGGCAATGCCGCCGGCCGCGAATAGCACCACCGGCAAGCGGCCCAACTCAGCCGTCTCTTCGACCAGCTGATAGGGCGCAGCAATGTCTTTGGCGTAGGTAAAAAGTTCAGCGCGGTTCATGGCCTGCACTCGGCGAATCTCGCCCAGGATGGCGCGGGCGTGGCGCACGGCTTCGACCACATCACCAGTGCCGGCCTCGCCCTTGCTGCGGATCATGGCCGCACCTTCGTTGATGCGACGCAGGGCCTCGCCCAGATTGCGCGCGCCGCACACAAACGGCACTTTGAAGTTGCGCTTGTCCACATGGTTTTCTTCATCGGCCGGCGTCAGAACCTCGCTCTCGTCAATGTAGTCCACGCCGAGCGCCTCTAGCACGCGCGCTTCCACGTAATGACCGATGCGACACTTTGCCATCACCGGCACCGTCGTAATCTCGATGATGCTTTGAATCATGCCGGGGTCGCTCATGCGCGCCACACCGCCGTCTTTGCGGATGTCGGCCGGCACCCGCTCCAGCGCCATCACCGAACATGCGCCGGCATCCTCGGCAATTTTGGCTTGCTCGGCTGTGACGACATCCATGATGACGCCGCCTTTGAGCATCTGGGCCAGGCCGCGCTTGAGGGTTTCAGTACCCGCCTCTCTTGATTGCTGAACCGTCTCGTCATGCGCTTTGCCATTCATTTGGGTTGTCATAGTCACCTCAGAGTTGTTAGGAGATATTGCGACTGAGTGTAAAAACTAAATGGCTGGGCGAAAGTGCCATTTAAGGAATTCGATTAGAACCATTTACGCATAGGCATATTTGCCCATTGGCGCATGAAGTCAACATTCCTACAATGACTTTCAGGGAGCACACTATGGAATCGAATCAAAAAGAGTCTGGCACAGGGGTAGGTCATCACGATCACGCGGCAACAGGCCATGAGGCTCAATCCGATTCTGCTGAGGCGATGCACGATCACACAGCGCATCAACATTCGCCGCCTGTTGAGCCGGCCAAGTCGGTTGCCACGCCTGCTAATAAACCCACCGTGGTTACGGACCCACACGCACGACACACCGAGGTGGCAGCACCGGGTGCGATGGCCCAGATGGATCACTCGGCGCATGACGGCCACGGCGAACACGATGAACATGCCGGCCACGGCTCGCCCGACGACATGCTGCGCCGCTTCATCATCTCACTCGTCATTACCATTCCCATTGTGTTGTTCTCACCCATCGGCCACGGTATTGGCTTCAGGCTCGACCCACCATTTGGCCTGTCGATGGAGTGGTTTGGGCTGATCTTGTCTACGGTTGTGGTGTGGTGGGGCGGCTGGCCGTTCATCAGCAGCGCGTGGCGGGCGCTGTGGCGCGGCGAGCTGAACATGATGACGCTGATTGCGCTCGGCATTCTGGTGTCGTATGTCTACTCGGTTGCGGCCACGTTGTTCTGGGGCGGCGATGTGTTCTTCGAGGCCGCCGCCATGCTGACCTCGTTCTCGCTGGCCGGGCATTGGCTGGAGATGCGCTCGCGCTTTGCAACCGGCCGCGCGGTCGAGGCGTTGCTCAAGCTGGCTCCGGCCACAGCGCGGGTGTTGCGCAATGGGCAGGAACTGGAATTGCCGCTGGAGCAAGTCGTCGTTGGTGATGAGGTGGTCGTGAAGCCGGGTGATCGTGTGCCGGTCGATGGGGTGGTCTCGTCCGGCTCCAGCTATGTGGACGAGAGCATGATCTCGGGCGAGCCGATCCCCGTAGCCAAGACCCAGGGTGCCAAAGTGATTGGCGGCACGGTGAACCAGACTGGCGCGTTCAACTTCAAGACCACGGCGATTGGTGCCGACACAGCGCTGGCTCGCATCGTGCAGATGGTGAAAAGTGCCCAGGCCAGCAAAGCGCCGGCCCAACAACTGGCCGACCGGGCTGGCAAGTATCTGGTGTATCTCGCCTTGTCGGCAGGGCTGATTACGTTTGTGGCGTGGTGGTTGTTTGGCGGTCAGGGTGCCGTGTTTGCGCTCACATTTGCGGTCAGCACCATCGTCATCGCCTGCCCGGATGCACTGGCGCTGGCGACGCCGACGGCCATTACGGTGGGTGTGGGCAAAGCGGCGAAGAATGGCGTGCTGTTCAAAAATGCAACGGCATTGGAGGCGACGGCCGGTGTCAACACCGTTGTCTTCGACAAGACGGGCACCCTGACCGAGGGCAAGCCGAGCGTAACTGATCTTGTGCCAGCCGCCGGCATGAAAGAAGAAGACCTGCTGCACTACGCGGCGTCTGCCGATCAACCCTCGCAACATCCACTGGCCGAGGCGATTGTGCGCGAAGCACAAGCGCGCAAAATTGACGTGCATGCGCCGGAGACGTTTGATTCAGTGCCCGGCCATGGCGTGGTCGCGACGATGCACGGCAGCACCGTACTGATTGGCAACCAGAAATTGATGGATCGTGAGCGGGTAGATGCAGGCGCGCTGGAATCTGAAGTGGCACGGCTGGCGAGCGAAGGCAAGACCGCGATGTTTGTGGCGGTGGATGGCAAGGCTGCTGGCGTTATTGCGGTGGCCGACAAGATTCGTGAATCGGCAAAAATTGCCATCAAAGCATTGCAAGACCTGGGCGTGCAGAGCGTGATGCTGACCGGCGACAACCGCCGCACCGCCGAGGCCGTCGGGAAGCAGCTGGGCATAAGCACGGTGATTGCCGAAGTGTTGCCCGAAGACAAAGCCAGCCAGATCAAAACGTTGCAAGCCCAGGGCCGGCATGTGGCGATGGTGGGTGATGGGGTGAATGACGCGCCGGCGCTGGCTCAGGCTCAAGTGGGCATCGCGATTGGTGCCGGCACTGATGTTGCGGTTGAGACGGCTGGGGTGGTGCTGGTGAAGAACGACCCATCCGATGTGGCCTGGGGCATCAAACTGGCACGGGCTGTGGAAACCAAGATCAAACAGAATTTGTTCTGGGCTGCGATTTACAACCTGCTAGCAATCCCCATTGCGGCAGGCGTGCTGTATCCCAGCTTCGGCATTCAGTTGCGGCCGGAGTGGGCGGCGCTGTTAATGAGCGCTTCAACGATTATTGTGACGGTCAATGCCTTGCTGATCAACCGATTCGCCGTCAAGCGTTGACTTCACGCCGCATTGATCAGATCTCTACAATAGACGTTATTCGGGTTAAGCATTAGAGCAGATTGCTGATTGGTGTCCGAAAATGAACCCACCCCCAGCCCCTCCCAAAGGGAGGGGAGAGCGGAATCCCCCTCCCATAGGCACGAAATTAAGGAGTTCTCAACGTCTCTTCCAGCAAAAGAACTCGGTTTTGGCTTCGTCAATGGACCCCCGACCCCTAAAGGGGAGTCGCTGAGGGTGTCAGCGACTCCCCGTTAGGGGTCGGGGGTCTCCGAAACGGGACTCAATTCAAACATTTCGCTGGCTTAACCCAGTTGTTATGCCTATTTTCGTGCCCATGGGAGGGGAGAGCGGAATCCCCCTCCCTTTGGGAGGGGTTAGGGGTGGGTCATCCATTGTATGCCAACTCGCAATTTGCTCTAATCGGCCTAAATGTTCAATTTTTAGAGTTGAAATTAGGGCATTTCCCTTAACCCGAATAACGTCTAATGAACCTCACAAAAATTCTATTGGTTGATGATGAACCTGCCATTACGACCACGCTGAGGGCGTATCTGGAACAGGAGGGCTATTTGATTTACATTGCAGCCGATGGCCCTGCTGCACTTAAGATGGCGCGCGCCGCTAAGCCGGATTTGATCGTGCTGGATGTGATGCTGCCGGGCATGGACGGTTTTGAAGTGCTCCAACAGGTGCGCCGCGAGTCTGATGTGTATGTGCTGATGTTGACGGCGAAAGCACAGGAGACCGACAAGGTGATCGGTCTGACGGTCGGTGCCGATGCCTACATGACCAAGCCGTTCAGCCCGCGCGAGCTGGTGGCGCAGATCAAGGCTCTGTTGCGCCGGGAGCGCGGCGCAGCCACCTCATCAGCGCACTCATTGCTGTTTCAGCGATTACGCATTGCCCCCGAAGCGCGCCAGGTTTGGAAAGATGAGGTTGAGCTGGAGTTCACCGCAATTGAATTTGACTTGCTGTATGCCCTGGCACGGCAGTGTGGGCGCGTGCTCAGCCGCGAGCAACTGATTGAGCAGGTGTGGGGCAATGACTTCTACGGCGACGATCGGGTAGTGGATGTGCATCTGGGGCATGTGCGCAAAAAAATTGAGGACGATGTTGCGAATCCAACGCTCATCGTTACTGTGCGCGCTGTGGGCTATCGCTTCGAGGA
>JBBQST010000322.1:0-5653 GCA_038213625.1 Thermoflexales bacterium | reverse complement strand
ACAAGCTGTTTGAGCGATGACTTTTGATTTACTTATCTGAACGTCTATAGCTCAAAACCTCGCAGGTGGAGTCCATGTCTCCAACCCGCGAGGTTTTCAAGATACATCTGATGGCCTACCTGCTTTACCTCACCGGCGCATTTGCCACCCTGCTCGGCACGCTGCATTTCTTCTTCCCGCTGCTGTTCGACTTTGATCAGGCCATGCCGCGCGAGGGGACGCCTCTGCGCCCGTTCCAACTCTGGTTCATTCGCTATGCCACCTTGCGCAGCGATGTGCGCGGTCTGATCTGGGTGATGAACCACTGGTCGAGCTTTTGGATTTTGACCTGCGGCCTGCTCGATTTATTTTGGACACAGTGGCTGCATCTCTCCTTCGGCCCACTCATATCGATCTGGCTGGCGCTGGCTTGGTTCGTGCGCGCGGCATCGCAGCTCTACATGGGCCGGCGGCACGGCGACTGGCTGATTTTGCTGGGCTTTGCCGCCATTGGCGCGCTGCATGTGCTCGTGGCTGTAGTCCCATTGCCGTAATGCTGAAATAAGTTACTCACTCACTTCAGGCTGATTGAGGACGGGTGTGGGTGCCGGCTTCATCGCCTCCTCCAACAACCACAAGGCGACCAGCGCGACGAGCACGCCGGCTAGCTGTGTAACGCGCACGCCAAGCAGCAGGGGCACATCCGCCCGATACCCATCCACCCAAACCCGGCCCACCGCGGCCAGAGCGATGGCCAGCCACACCAGCGCACCTGCCGGGATTTTCCGCCGATTGGCCCACAATAGCGCGATCAAGATCACGCCCCACACCAAAAATTCATACACCTGCACCGGATGACGCAGCGCACCCCACAGGTCGATCGACCACGGCAATGTGGCCGGAACGCCAAAATTAGCCCCGCTCAATAGATCCGAGACCGCCAACCCCATGGCGAGGACGCACGCGGCCGGCAACATCGCCCGTGCCAGATCAATCGTCAGAACACGCTTTCGATGGAGTGACAGTGCCGTAAACATCAGCGCGGCCACCCATCCTGCCCACGGCAGCATGGCCGTGGTGTTCAGCGCGAGCGCGCCCAGCGGATCTTTGAGATACGACGGCGCGTTGACGATGACATAGCCCAGCCGTGCGCCGAGGATGAACGCGAACATGGCATTGGTCAGCACGTTGGTGAGGGTGTTGGCATCGAGGTTGTATCGAGTGGCCAGCCGTCGGGCCAGCTCCACCGCCAATCCAAACCCGATCAACACGGCCAGCAACGGGGCTTGAATGCTGAGGCCGAACACGCGCGCTATCGGAAGCACGTGTTCTCCCCTGACCAATTTGGATCACCAACACGCGTTATACAAGTCATGAATGTTCCAGCGGCACATCGACCTTATGGTCTTAACAGGTTTAACACTTTGCTCTCAATCAACGCCTGCGCCAACGGCCCACCAAACACCACATCCTGAATCGTGCC
Organism: Thermoflexales bacterium; assembly: GCA_038213625.1. Classification (GTDB taxonomy): domain Bacteria; phylum Chloroflexota; class Anaerolineae; order J036; family Brachytrichaceae; genus JANMVQ01. The sequence continues at coordinate 4,191 of JBBQST010000322.1, read as the reverse complement.
ATTCCGGTCGATAAAGTAGGTCGTGGGCAATGCGCCTACGCGATAGGACTGGGCAGCAACGCCCGCTTGATCCAATGCAATGGGAAAGCTCAAACCTTCGGCCAGCATGAAGCGGCTTACAGTTTGTTCATCCTCCAGATGGTTCACTCCCAGCACCACCACACCTTGATCAGCCAGATCGCGTTGCACCTGATTCATGGCCGCCATTTCAGCGCGGCAGGGCGGGCACCAGGTGGCCCAAAAATTCAGCACCACCGATTTGCCGCGCAATGCTTTGAGCGATATAGGTCGGCCATCCAACCCCTGCAGCAACAGGTCGGGTGCAACAGCGCCGATGCGCGCGGCTGAGACACTTTCAGTGAATGAGCCGACAGGTCGACTCACCCACGTCCACACCAGGCCGGCCACGAGGACCACGACCATTGCCATGCGAATCGGCAGCCGGGAATACGCCACATCTGTTTTGAGCATGACTACGCTTGAGTGGTATGTTAACCCCTACTCGGCCTACTCACATGCAGCAGGCCAGTTCAGACTTTGATGTAGAAATGGGCCACTCAACTTAGCTTTAACCAATATCGCGAATACACTACAAACACACGACATGGATTCACTGCTGCACACTTACACTCGGCGCATCCATCTTTTCGGTGCACTGAGCATTCAAGAGGGGCAGGCCGCCATTCGCCTCTCACGCGGCCAGGCTCAAAGCCTGTTCGCCTACCTTGCCCTTCATCCACAAAGCCGTCATCGCCGTGAGGCCATTGCAAATCTTCTATTTCCGGATGCACCCCCAGACCGGGCCAGACGAAATTTATCCGACACGCTGCACCGGCTGCGCAAGTCCCTGGGAGAAAACTGGCTGTGGGTTGAAGCGGACACATTGGCGATCCAGACCAATCAGCGGGTATGGGTCGATGTATGGGAATTCGACAAGTTGGTCAACAGCGACCAGCCCGATGAGCTGCAACGCGCTGTTGCACTCTATACAGGCGATCTATTGCCCGAGATCTATGACAATTGGGTTCTGGTCGAACGTGAATTGCGGCGTAATCAACTGGTGGCAGTGCTCGAAAAGCTGGTCGCACACTATGAAGCACGAGCGGATCTGCAACAAGCCGTGCTCCATGCACGACGACTCGTCCTGACCGAGCCGCTACACGAACCGGCTCATCAATCCTATCTACGGCTCCTGGGACGTTTAAAGCGATATGGCGAGGCGCTGGCACATTACGAGGATCTGCGCCAGCATCTTAGGGTTGAACTAAACGCAGAGCCGCTGCCTGAAACGCGCCGCATGATTGAAGCCTTTCAGCAGGAGCGCCACTTTGCCGTTGCCGATGACATGGCGCAAGATCAAGGAATTTTCGTGGGGCGAACCCGCGAACGCGCCACCGCACTGGCCGCGGTCGAATCCATCTTCAAACAACAGGGTGGCATCCTGACCATTGAAGGAGAGGCCGGGCTCGGCAAAAGCCGCCTCGCCCGCGAGATCATTGCCAGCGCACGCTGGCGCGGCGTCCTGGTATTGCAAGGTGTGGTGAGCGAAGTGCCGGAAGCATCGCCGTTTTCACCGCTGATGGCCGCGCTCGCGCCTGTGTTCAACAGCTCGCGTATCGCCCAGCTCGAAACGTTGTTGCCGACCGAGACGCTGGCATCGCTGTCCCGGCTCAACCCGGCCTGGCACGACCGGTCGGCCCCAACTCCATCGATCCCATCCTCCCCCACCTCCTCCATTGATCAGGCTGGCCGACAGTTCTACAACGCATTACGCGCCCTGGGTGCCACCCTGGCCCGGCTGACGCCGCTGATGCTCGTTCTCGACGATGTGCAATGGGCCAGCCCGGCCTTATGGGACAGCCTGCAGGCGTTTGCTCAAGGCCTTGCCCAACAAGGCGGGTTGTTGCTGCTGATCTATCGCCGCCCCGAGATCGAACACACGCATGGCTGGGAGGTTCTACAAACATGGGATCGCGCCGGCCTATTGCTAACGATTTCGTTGGAGCCACTCAGCCTCAATGAAGTGGCGCAATGGCTCAGCAAAGCCATTTCCATCCCTTCCAATGAGGTTCACGCCATCACTGGCGGCAACCCATTTTTGATCAATGAGTGGCTGGCGGAACCCCTGTCAGGGCAAAAGCCCGCACATCGCCATCGCACCACCACCGCCCAGCGGCTGGCCGCATTGGCACCGGAGGCGCATCATGCGCTGGTGTGTGCGGCTGTGCTGGGTGAAAATATTCCCTTCCGGTTATGGGTTCGTGTGACCGATCTGGAGCCGCTGACGCTGGCTGGTATCAGTGAAACGCTGGTGGCACACCGCTGGCTGAAGGCATCTGCAATGGGCCATGAGTTTGCGCACGATCTAGTTCGCCAGGCGGTGTATGCGGCAATGACACCGGCTCAACGTCGCAAGCTCCATGGGCGAGCTGGGCGAGAGATTCAGGTGCTTGAGCCAGATAACGCCCGATCCCGCGCTTTTCATTTCGACCGGGCGGGCCTGAGTGAAGATGCGGCCCACGCTTACCAACAGGCCGGCGAACAAGCACTGGCACGATTTGCTTTTCGGGATGCCCAGGCAGCCCTCCAACGAGCGCTGGTATTGATGCCAGCCACACCCACACCCGAGCGCGTCCAAACTGCTCTGACGCTGGCACAAGCCTGCGAGACCACCGGCGACCGCGCTGCTCAGGCACCCGCGCTGAACGAGGCACTAAACGGCGCACGGCAGATGAACACGCCCGCGCTTTTGTTACAAGCCTTGCTGGTGTCGGGATACGCCGCTGGCCAGATCGGCCAGTTTGATATAGCGGAGTCGCAATTAACCGAAGCGCTGGCACTGGCGCGGCAATTGCAAGACCCGGCCCAGGAAACCTATGCCGTCTTTCTACTGGGTGATTTTTGTATTCAACGCGGACAGTGGCCGGCGGCCCAAACCCGGTTTGCCGAAACCCTGGCATTGGCACAAGCCCAAGCCAATGTGCAACTTGAGGGCCGGGCCTTGCGTGGATTGGGAATCGCGGCGCGTCAAATGGGCGCGCCGCAGGATTCAGTGAAGTGGTTCGAACATGCGATCGCCGTGCATCGCAGCGCCGGGGATCGCTGGAGCGATTTGGTGACCAAGGCCAACCTGCTTAGCACTTATTACGACCTCGGCGCATGGGATCAATTGCTGGCCATGGCATCCGACGTGTGGCACGCGGCCGATGTGCTGGGCGATTACTCGCGTGGCGCTGTGGTGAAACACCTGCAGGGTCTGGCGGCGTATGCGTTGGGCGACTATGCCCAGGCACGGCAATTGCTATCTCAATCCGAGGCGGCCTATGCGGCTGGTGGGCAGCGCCGCATGGCCGGTCTGTTGCGCAACACACTCGGGCTGGTTGCCGAGGATGAAGGGAATGATGAGGCGGCGTTAGCGTTGTATCGATCTGCCCTGGCCAATGCCGAAACGCTGCAAGCGGCCACCGAAGCGGCGTATGCACAACACGATCTGGGCGCGCTGTTGCTGCACATCGAACAACCTGTTGAGGCAATACCCTTGTTGGAGGCCTCGCGCGCGGCATGGATCGCCCAACAAAACACGCTACTGCAAGTCAAAAGCGAGGCCTTCCTGGGCCTGGCCTTGCTCACCGTGGGAGAACACAAACGCGCGGCTGAACTGGCGGAGCAGAACTGGGCAATTTTTCAAACGGGTGTGCCCATTGGCGAACAACCGCAGGGCTGGCTATGGGCGTTCTACCGTTTGTTGATGGGGCTTGGCGACGACAACGGACGCGCTCGTGATGTCCTGAGTGCGGCGTATACCGAACTGCAACGACAGGCGCAGGCCATTGGTGATTCAGAACGCCGGCGCAGTTTCTTTGAGCGCGTGCCACTCAATCGCGCCATCGTCGCCGCACACGATCACGCACACGATCAATTCAAGGCAGTGAGTCGCGTGATCACGGTCTCACTGGCGCGGCGAGGTGTGCCGCTGGGCCGCACGCTAAGGCCGGATGAATTTGTGTGGGTGCGCTGGACCGTGCACGCCGCCGATGATGAGGCGATTGGCGACAAAGCCTCGCGCCGCCAGCAACGGCTGAAGCGCCTGCTGCGCGAGGCCGAGTTGCAAGGTGCCGCACCTACCGATGACGATCTGGCCCACGCGCTGGAGGTGAGCCGGCGCACCATCCTGCGCGACATGCAGATACT
>JBBQST010000321.1:0-5717 GCA_038213625.1 Thermoflexales bacterium | reverse complement strand
CGCCCCCCACCCCCCTGTGCCTTTCGGCTCCCCTCGGGTACGGGGCTTGCGCACGTGCGTTCCCTGAGCGGAGCCGATGGGAACACGAGGGTGGAATGCAAATTTCACAAGTCTTGGACTAAATGAGTGATGACAAAACTTTATTTACAGACTAATTCCTGACTTTCCGAACTAACCACTGATCACTAACCAGTCGGCCCATACATGCCTTTCATACGGTTGAACATCTTCGGGTTCGACAAGACAGCGGTGGAATCCACAAACTGGTCGATAGTGCCAATCGTCGGCAAGGCAATTACTTCTGCATCGGTGATAGCCATACGCAGGGCATCGGCTAACTGCCCGGCCTGGATCACTTGAAAGGGCCGGTCGTGAAACGGGGTGACATGCGTCGGCAATGGCTCAGTCAGGCCGAGGCTATTGTGCCGCTCAGCAATAAATTCGTAAACCCGACTTAGGTGATGTTCACGGTCTTGCCATGTCTGCGCGTCAAACGTCTTCAGCCGGCCAAAGTGGGTGGAGAAGCCGTGAAACTCACGCGGCAATTTTTGGCGCAGGATCTCATCAATGGCATTTCGATATTCGTCCAAATCAGCATCATCCAAAAATAATTGCAGCCGCGGCCCCCAATCGTGATCCAGGGATTGCGGTGTGTCGAAGCCGAGCGCGTCTGAGCCGTGTAGAAGTAGGCCGGCAGAGTAGTGCATTTGCGGCCATTCGGTTCGCAAAATAGGTTCAACTGCCTCGTGATAGAACTGCTCGCTGAGCGTCAGTCCTTTTATAAAGTTAGAAGTCATGATTTAGATCAAGGATGCTCACTTCAAATATTTTCATCATGACACGAGTTCCACGCGGCCGGCAACGGCTTCCAATGGCATCTCTACGCGCAAGCTGAGGTTATACAGATTCGCGTAGATGCCGTTGAGGGCCAGTAATTGTGCATGGGTGCCTTGTTCACCAATTCCGCTGTCCGTCAGCACCACGATCCTCTGCGCATTTCGCACCGTAGACAATCGATGGGCAATGACCAGAGTGGTTCGATTATGGGTCAACTGCTCCAATGAATTCTGAACCGCCCGTTCACTTTCAGTGTCCAGCGCGCTGGTCGCCTCATCAAAAATAATTACGGCCGGGTCTTTCAAGAAAACGCGGGCGATGCTCAAGCGTTGCTTTTGCCCACCCGATAGTTTTACGCCGCGCTGACCAACATCCGTGTCATAGCCATTGGGCAGCGACATGATGAAATTGTGCGCATTGGCTTTTTTTGCGGCCACGATAATGTCTTCCATGCTGGCCCCGTGTCTGCCGTAGCCAATGTTGTCTGCAACAGTCCCGGCAAACAAATACACATCCTGCTGGACAATGCCGATGTGCCCGCGCAATGAGTGCAGACAAATCTCCTTGATATCTCGGCCGTCGAGCCGAATCTTGCCCGTGCTGGATTCATAGAAGCGTGGAATTAACGCACACAGCGTTGTCTTGCCCACACCGGAAGCGCCCACAAATGCAACATACTCGCCGGCTTTAATGTCCAGGGACAGATCTTTCAAGACATAGTCATGATCATCTTTGTATTTAAAACTTACGTTTTCAAATTGAATATCTCCTCGAACTTGCGGCATTTCAATGGCGTGGGCCGAGTCCTGAATATCAGACTTGACTTCGAGCATCTCCATGAACCGGTCAAAGCCCGTAATGCCTTCCTGATACAGCCTCGCAAAATTAATCAGGGTTCGAATCGGCTCGATGAGAATGCCGATGTAGAGTAGATACGTCAGCAGATTGGGCAGATCCAAACTACCGCTGACGATGAACGCGCCGCCCAATACGATGACGAGGATCGTCATTAACTGGGTGAACGCGAGCATGCCGTTATAAAAGAAAGTCTCGTTTCGATAGAAGTGCCTGCGGCTGGCCACAAAGCGATTGTTTTCGTAGGCAAACTTGCTGGCTTCTATGTCTTCGTTGGCGAATGACTTGACCACCCGGATGCCGGCCAGCGTATCCTCGGCCTGCGCATTAATATCGCCGATCCGATCTTTGCTCACTCTCAAGGCAACATTCATTTTCTTGTTGAAGATAAATGCGTAGATCCCCATGATGGGCAAAAAGAGAACCAGGATCAGCGTCAGTGGGACGTTGATCGACATCAGGATGATGAACGTGCCAAAAAACTTGATCGATGTGAGCAGAATGTCTTCAGGGCCGTGGTGATACAACTCACCCATCGCAAAGGTGTCATTGGTCAGCCGATTCATGAGCTGGCCGGTTTTTTGATCATCGTAAAAACCAAACGACAGCGTTTGAAAATGATCAAAAAGCTCGGCCCGCATCTGGGCTTCCATTCGCGTCCCCATCATGTGGCCCTGATGGTCAACAAAGCCGTTGCACAGCACATACACCAGCACCAGACCTCCCATCACCGCCCCCATCGTGTAGATCTGGCTCAACGCATCCGGCGCATTGGCTTCCAGAATATTTTTGGTGATGTATCGCGCGCACAAGGGCAGTGCCAGGGTGATGGCTGACACAACAAATGCGCAGGCCAGGTCTGCCGACAGTAATCCCAAATAGGGTTTGTAATATGAAAAAAACTTCTTAACACGAGAATTCAACAAATTTCTCCTGAATGATTTTGGCCGTGCCTCACGAGTTCAGCCTGTAGTCGCTGGTTTCGACTAAATCGCGCATACAGGACGATGGCCGGTGTCAGAAGCACGCCCGAGAGCGCAATCGCGGCTCGAATGCCAAAGCGATTGCCCACCCACCCCACACCAGGGCCGCCGGCAATCTGTCCCAATGCGTTGGTCTGACTGTTCATCGACAGCACGGTGGCGCGCACCTGCGAGGGGATGTTTTGATTGAGCCAGGCGCTGCGAATCGGCCCGCTCAAACCCAGGCACATTGAGCGCACCAGCAGCCCAACGCCGGCCAGTACAAAGTTGCCCGACAACGCAAACGTCACCGTCGCGACGCTGGCGATCCCTTGCAACACCGTGAGCAGTGGCACTGCTTTGCTGGCCTGCGCCATGTCGAGGCGCCGTCGTGCCGCCTCCATCACACTCAGCCCCAGCACGGTCGAGATCACCTCGAAGATGCCAAACCAGGCGATGGGAGCGAGTGCGCCGATCACCGGCAACGACAACTGCGGCAGCGCAAAACTTTTCAGCATATGCGCCTCCCACAGCCGGTCGAAGCCTTCGGATGAGGCTCCGAACACGAGTTCGACCAGCAGCAACATCACCAGCACCGGCGTGCCACGCACGATGTTGAGGCCGCTGGTAAACGTGTGCTTCATGTGCTCGAAGGTGTTGCGATCCTCGCGCGGGGCCGGCGCAAAGTTTTGCTCCGGCATCAGGAACACCATCACCGCATACATGGCCAGGACGCCGATTGCGCCAGCCAGAATCGCCACCTGATAACCAAACACACTGGCCAGAATGATGCTGAGTAACGTGCCGGCCAGCCCGGTCACCCGGCAGACCTGCGAGGTGCGCATGAATAACTCGCCGACTTTGTCCGCGCCAACCTCATCGGTGATCCAGGCATCGTTGGCACCGCTGATGAAGGTTTCGCCAATCCCGCGAATGACCTCGGCGATGATGATGGCGAAGAACAGCGGCACCAGCCCTTCGATGAGATAACACGCGCCGACCAGGAAACCGCCGATCAACACAGATAGACGCCGGCTGTAGGTGTCGGCCACGATGCCGGTGGGCACCTCGAAGACGAAGCAGGTCAGTTCGATGGCCGTGCCGACCAGCACCAACTGCAACGGCGACATCCCTACTTCCAGCACGTAGTAGGCCGATAGCGATGTAAAAATCGTGCTCATGCACAGCACGGCCACGCCAGACATGAGCATGTAGGCGGTTCGAGCGTTGAGTCTTTTAATCATGTTAGTGACCGCCAAACTCTGGCCCAAACGCCATCACGCCTCTCTCAGTTCCAATGGCTCTCGCCAGCGCACCCTCACGCAACTCCTTCACCATGAATGGCTCGCAGACGCCATCATCAAAAGAATTACCCTCCCAGCGCACGCCGAGTGGCGTGGCCGGCTTGAAACCGACGCGTGGGTAGTAGGTGGGGTGGCCGAGCAAAAAGATCAGCTCGTGGCCTGCGCCTGAAGCAGCGAGATCGGCACACACCGACATCGCCTGTTGCAGCATGTGGATGCCAATGCCCTGCCGCTGGAATTCCGGCAGCACGGCCACCGGCCCACACGCCAGCGCCTCGAAGGTTCTCGATGGCAATGTGATGGTGGCCGGGCTGAACGCCACGGCTCCCACCACGATGCCGTCGGTCTCGGCCACAAACGAGAGCACCAGATTGTGGCTCTCGCGCAGCTTGTCCACAATGTCGGCTTCGAGCCTGCGCCCGAACGCAACCGAGTTGACGACGTAGATGGGCGTCGCGTCGTCCGGAGTTTCGCGCCGGATGGTTACTGTGCGTTCCAAGAGGTTTTCTCCGAACGCGCGCGCTGAATCTCGCGGAGTTGGTCATCGTTGATACCCATGACCTCCTGCCACATCGATTGAGCCAGACCCAGCGGATCGGGGTCGATGCCATAGCGCTCGAAGTAATCGCACACGCGTTCGACATCACGGCAATAAAACTTGAACGCGTTAGGGTTGCCGAATGGATTCATCGCCTGCGGGAAGTCGATGATGCGGGCCTGCTCCTGGTGATACAGGATGTTGAACGCCGACAGGTCGCCGTGCACGACGTTGTTGGCCAGCATGAGTTTGATGTTGTCGAGGATGAGCTGGAACATGCGATGCGCCTCGCGCACTTGCAACACCACGTCGCCCAGTGCCGGCGCGGCCTGCTTCTCGTCGCCAAGATACTCCATCAAAATCGCGTTCTCGTTGCTGGCAAACGGCTTGGGCACAATCGCACCAGCCGCATGCAGCTTGGTCATCACACCCAACTCATTGGACAGCCACGCGTTGTGCAGCATGTCCAGGCCGACTTTGCTACGCTTGGCCACGGCGCGCTGCTCGCGGGCTTTGCGCAGCACCTTGCCCTCGGTGTCGCGCATCTGCGTGCCGATGCGATAGGCTGTGTCATCCTTCAGGTTGCGGAACATGCGTGGCCGATAGATTTTGCCAGCCAGCAATTTGACGTCAGCTTGGGGATTAGCCTTGCAGCAATACACCGTGGCTTCCTTGCCGGCCTTGACCACGCGCAGTACATCAGCGATCAAGTGATCCAGGTAGAAGCTTTCAAACGAACCCAGGATCATTTCCTGCTCGTGGCGGCTGCCGTGATAGGTCGGCGCGAACACATCGGCTTCCACGCTGCTGGCGGTGGCCTCTTTGAGCAGGTCGCGCACGCCCTCGCTGAGGACTTTGCCCTGCTTGTGGGCCTTGCCTTTGGCTTGCAGCCGATGCACCTTGCGGCCGCGACCATGCTTGTCGAAGTCCTCGGCTTCAATGTCGCCGGGGTCTTCAATATCAGTATCAGGGGTTGTAGACGGTTCAACAGGCTGGCTATGACCATTCAAGCCGTTGGCGCTGCTGGGATTAATGTTGATCACATCGTCCTGATCGTTCTGCAACAGGTCAGGTTGATTCGAGTCGTCCTCGCTGGGAAAAAAGTCGGGAAACATTTGAAATTTGGCCGTGTACACCGCACCGGCCTGGGCGAACTTGGAAAAAATAAAAAGCCACGGGTTATCGTCAAACCCATGGCTTTTGGTCCGCCGGCTTCATACA
>JBBQST010000320.1:0-5758 GCA_038213625.1 Thermoflexales bacterium | reverse complement strand
CTCAGCCGCAAAATGCGATGGCCGGCATAGGTGCGAAAGGTGGTGTAAGCGCCGTTGGGTAGTTGAGCCGATGCCGCCTGCATCGTGTCGTGCTGTTCGATGAGGCGCAAGTTAAAGCCTGAGGCACTTGTTGAACCTGTCGAGCTTGTCGAGGGCGTAAATTCAAATGTGAGAACCATTGGCAAGACGCGCGTGTGACATGGTGTATGTGAGACGCTGTGCGAGTTTAGCACGTCCGGACAGGGGAATTTCCGCCAGGGTGCATTCGGTTTCTTTCGGCTACCATTCGCGGCCACATGCGAAATTGGGTGTTGCGTTGGGAGACGGGAGCGGCCATGTGTGTGGCTGTGTTGTTAGTGCTTACGGCGATGGTGATGTTCAAACAAACCGATGCGGTTGAAATGCCGTGGGTGTTGTGGGCATTGGCCCAACGCAGCGATGGCATCACGGCGCTGATTCAAGTGCTGACATTTTTGACCTCGGCCACCCCCGCGCTGGTGTTCTCGCTTGCGGCCGGCGTGTTCGAGTGGCGTATGCGAGGGGAACGAAACCGCGCGAAGGTGTGGGTCTATGCGTGGCCGGTGGCGGCCTACGTGGGTTCATTGGCCTGCAACATCATCCTGCGAATTGGAGTGGGGCGGCTGCGGCCCGATGTCGATTACATCTCGCATGTGTTGCCGGAAATCCAGGCCGGCTTCCAGCGCTTCTCGTTTCCCAGCGGCCATGCCGGTGCCGCCACGGTTGCCTGTTTGAGCTGGGTGGTCGTGCTGTGGCCGTATCGGCGCGTCCGTTGGATTGCGCTGGCCGTCGCGCTGTTTCTGTGGCTTGGCACTGGCTTTGGGCGCTTCTATCTGGGCGTGCACTGGCCAACAGATGTGTTGGGCGGTTATTTGCTGGCCGGCGCGTGGTTGTGCGCGATGTTGGCCGGAAGAAAGAGGCGGTTGGCCGGAAGAAAGAGGCGGCTGGCGAATAGCGGCTAGCCGCCAACCGCCAGCCGCCTCTTTCCCCATCTTGCTATACGATTCATCACTATGACAGCGATTGCTCTTCAAGACTACTTTGCGCGTGCCATACCACTTGTCGAAGCGGAGATGCGCGCGGTGGTGAATCTGAACGTATTTGATATTGAACAGCCGGCCTGGTTCAACACCATGCTGAATTACCACCTGGGGTTTGCCGATGCGGAAGGCCGGCCGGTGCAACTGAGCGCGGGCAAGCGCATCCGGCCCATGCTGGTGCTGCTGGCCTGCGAGGCGTGCGGAGGCGAGGCCCAACAGGCGTTGCCGGCCGCAGCAGCGGTGGAACTGCTGCACAACTTCTCACTCATTCACGATGACATTGAGGATGGTGATGAATTGCGGCGCGGCCGACCCACGCTGTGGAAACTGTGGGGTGTGCCGCAAGCGATTAATGCCGGCGATGCCATGTTTGCCCAGGCGCACATGGCCATGGGGCGGCTGGCTGATGTGGGTGTGCCGGCCGAGCAGGTGGTGCGGGCCTTGCGCACGTTCGATGCCATGAGTGTGCACCTCACCATCGGCCAACACCTGGACATGGGCTTTGAGCAGCGCGCCGATGTGACTGCGGCCGACTACATGGCGATGATTGCAGGCAAGACGGCGGCGTTGACGCGGGCGTGCTGCGAGATCGGCGCGATTGTGGCCGGTGCCGATGATGCCCGAGTTGTGGCGCTGGGCGAGTTTGGGCGCGGCCTGGGGCTGTCGTTTCAATTGCAGGATGATGTGCTGGGCATCTGGGGCGACCCGGCCAAAACAGGCAAGCAGGACAGCGATCTGGCCCATGGCAAGAAGACATTGCCGGTGTTGTACGCGGCCGACCAGGACGTGCGTGTGCGCGAGCGTTATCTCGTTCGCAACAGCACTGTGTTGACTGTGGCCGATCTGGCTGAGTTGAAAACCATGATCGAGGATGCGGGTGGCCGCGTGCACACCGAGGCTGCGGCCGAAGCCGCCTTTGCGCAGTCGATGGAGGCGTGGGATGCGGCCGAGGTGGAGAACGATGCGGGCGTGGCATTGCGCGATCTGGCCCAGAGCTTGTTGGGCCGGTCAGCTTAAGGCTCGTTAGCAAAACCCCGCGGGTGGGAACAGTGCTTTAATCGTTCATGCTTTCGCTGGACGCTTCATGCACACGACGTGGATGCCAAATAGCCGTAGCAAGCGTGCGCCTAAAGCCTTTATTTTGAGGGTGCGCGGCATTTGATCAAACGCGATCACCTGAAAGCCAAAGCGCGTGTAGAGCGGTATTTTTGAGCGCTCGCAGTCGAGATAGACATCGCCGGCTTCTTCGGCCAGCAGGGTGTCGATAAGCAGGCGGGCGATGCCACCGCCGCGATAGTTGGGCAGCACCACCACACTGCCGAGCTCGCGGCAATCTGAATAGGGCCGAATTTGGGCGATGCCGACCGTGATTCGGGCCGGCTGTGATGTGGTTTCGACCACTTCGGCCACGACAAAGTTTTGCCACTGTAGTGTCGTCGGGTCGAGGCGGGCGTTCCACACCATCTTGCGAATAACGTTCTGGTCCTGTGCTTGAGCGGGCCGAATCTGAATCACGCGTGCATTGTAGAGCAGCCATGCGTGGTCCATGGGTTAGCATACGCCCGAGGTACATCTATGGTCATTCGAGTGAACGATTTGAACGTGGCGTATGACGATGCAGGGCCAGCCGGCACTTCCGTCATTCTTTTTTTGCACGCCTTCCCGCTGAACCGCAGCATGTGGAAGCCGCAATTGGATTTCTTCTCCAGGACACACCGTTGTATTGCGCCGGATTTGCGCGGCCACGGTGAAACCACCTATGTGGGCGAGCCGTTAGGGCCGGGCCAGGTCAGCATGTCACTGTTGGCCGAGGACGCATCGGCATTGCTGGCCGCATTGAATATTGCCCAGGCCACCGTGTGCGGCCTGTCTTTGGGCGGCTATGTGTTGTTTGCCCTGTGGCGGCAGAGCCCCGGCCGCATCAGCAAACTGATTCTGGCCGATACCAAAGCCGCGCCAGACAACGCTGAGCAAAAAGCCAACCGCATGAAGCAGGCCGATCTGGCCAAAGCCGAGGGCATGCGCCCGCTGGCCGATGCGATGGTGCCCAAGCTGATTGCGCCCCAACACGAGCACACCGATCTGGATGCTGCGGTGCGGCAGATGATTCACGGCACACGCGCCGCCGAGGTGGTGCCGACGCTGCACGCGCTGGCCGACCGCCCCGATTCGCAGCCGACCCTCGCGACCCTTCATGTGCCGACCCTGATTGTGGTCGGTGAGCAGGATGCGTTGACGCCGGTGAAGGATGCCGAGCTGATGCAAAAGGGCATCGGCCCGCTCTCGCGGTTGGTGGCGATCCCTGCGGCCGGGCATTTGAGTAACCTGGAGCAGCCAGCAGCGTTTAACGAGGCTGTGCAGCGCTTTTTGAGTTAGACCTTCTAGAAGTCAGACATCCTGGAGATGTCTGACTTCTGGAGGGTCTACGGCGTCAACGTCACCTGCGCCAGCTCAACCGTGTCCTGCCCTTGCTGGGTGAGCAGGCGCGGCAGCCCTGGTAATGCCGGGTCGTAGATGCCGGCATACACGCGATACACACCGGGTGTGAGGTCTTCGGGCAGGCGCATGCCGTAACTGTGGGTTTTGCCATCGAGCAGCGCCGGGGTGAGTTCGATCTCTAACTGGCCATCCAGTTTGCCGGGGGTGGCCGGGTTCATGGCGTGGACGAAGATCTTTTCGGTGCCCGAAAATTTTGCGGGATCGCCCTGCCATTTCAAATGCACTTCGATGAGGTGGCCATTGGCGTCGGGGTAGATGTAGGCCGATTGGATCGAGGCGGTGTTGCTGAACACGGCTCCCACCGGTTGCAACAGCCCATCATCGATCCGGCCATAGATCTGGACAATCCAACGGCCGCTGTACCACTCCTCGATCTTGGTGAAGCGTTTGGCTAGGGCGTGTTGGGCCAGATCACCCGCGTTCCAGCCGCCATCCACAATTTGCAAAGTCACGCGGCGGACATCGGCATCGGCCAGCGCATTGGCAATCGCCTCGGCCGTGGACGCATCACCGTAGCGGTTGGGGATGACGATGGCCGGCGGCGTGCGGTGATAGTAATATTCCACAGCCGGGTCGGGGTAGGTGACGGCAACGCGCGACTGTTCGGGGGGCAGGCCGCCCTGATAGCGATCGAACACAGCCACGACATTGCGCCAGTTAAGGGCGCGGCCGAAGTGATCGGCGTAGTAGGTATACATCTGGGTCGATTGGCCGGCCACGAGCGCGATCAGCAACACCAGGCTGAGTGCCAGGCCGGCGAACGAACGCCAGCGCGTGTTAAAGCCGGGCACCTGACCATGCGATGAATGAACGCCGGACTTAAACCACAGCAAGATTGGCGTCACCATCAGTGCCTGTAGCACCATGAGCGGAGGCAGCGCCGCGATGAGATAGCGCGCGGTGAATGTGGCTTTGGTGCGCGAGCCATACCAGACCAGGACCAGCGGCGTCGCGAAATACAACAACAGCAGCAAAAGCGATTCGAGTTGCCGGCTCGGCGATGTGCCCGAACGCCGCCAGACCAGCAGCCACGTCAACACCAGTGCGAACGCCATCAACAGCCACGCCCACAGCGGCGGCAGCCCCTGCGTAAACAATGTGTCGGTGGTGGCTTGCACAAACTGATCCCAGGTGGGCGAGTAGCTGGTGCCGGAGTAGGCGAAGATGATCTGGCGCATGAGCCAGAACCACGGGAAAAATAGGACTGCGGTGATGACCTCGGCGGCAACCCAAATGCCCAGCGTGCGCAGGGATGCAGCGCGCCGCCGTTGGAGCCAATCTGTGACCATGCGCGAACCCAGCACCACAAAGACATACAGGTTTTGGGCGATGATGATGTAGCCGGCGAAATAGTGCACATTCAGCGCCAGCAGGGTCAGGGCGATATAAGCGGCGAATCTGGCGCGGGTGGGCCGGCGCACCAGCAGCACCATGACGAGCGTGCTGGCCAGGGTCAGGGCCAGGCTGATGGCATACATGCGGCCCCAACGGCTGTGATAGACCGTCAGAGGATGGATGGCCATGAGTGCCATTGCGACCAGGGCGAGGACGGTTTGGGCGGGGTTGAGCGCGAATCGCAAGACCCGAGCGAATGCGCCCATGAGCGCAACGGCCACCATGCCAAAGAGCACGCTGGTGTAGCGGATGCCGAATTCAGAGTCGCCAAACAGGCCGATGCCGATGTGCTGGATGAAATAGCTGCCGACAGGGTGCGGCTCCTGCAACCGATACGTAATGTCAACGATCTCGCTGAACGACCGTGACATCAGCGCATAGCTAAAAGCTTCATCGCCACCAATTTCGATGTGGTTGAGATTGATCACCCGTAAGCCGAAGGCAATCAACAGAATGGCAAGCGCGGCGATGGTGCTGGCGCGGTGGCTCCACAGGGATGGGCGTTGCTGGGTCATGGTGTGGGTCTACTTCAGAGGGCCGATGGGCAATTCAATCGCATCGCGGCCATCCCGAGTGTAGACGCGTGGGGCATTGGGCAACGCTGCATCGTACAGGCCGATACGAACCATGTAGTCGCCAGGTTCGAGTTGCGGCGGCAACGGCAGGCCGAAGCTGGATACGCCTCCGGCCAGCACTGCTGCCGTTAAGGGTGGATCGATTTGCGCCACTTGATTGGGCGAGCTGCCGATGCGCACCAGATGCACAAACACGCGCTCGTTGGTCGTCAGGGTGAGCGGCGTCGATGG
>JBBQST010000319.1:0-5770 GCA_038213625.1 Thermoflexales bacterium | reverse complement strand
CCTTGGTGATGGGATCGATGCTCTCGCGAAATTGAGGCACACCAAACCAACTTTCCACCAGGGTGATCTTTTGAGGTGCACCCGTGGCAGGTGCAGCAACAGGGGCAGGCTCGGTGGCTGCGCCATTGGCCGCAGGTGCGGCGGGTGCAGCAGGGGCCGCCGGGGGAGCGGCGCAGGCGGCCAACAATGCACCGGTCGATCCGATGCCCAACACTTTCAACATATCGCGACGAGAAAGCTTATTCATTTGAGTCTCCTTCTGAATCTTGTTATTCCGAAACTAAACTGAAATTTCCAGTAGCGTACTGCTTAGTGATATCGGATTTTGGATAGAAGGACAGAATTAACACTATGGTGGGTCGCATTCAAAACCCTCTTGATTGTCCATTCTGTCATTCTGTCCAAAATCTTTCTGTCAACCTTTGACCGAGCCCAAGGTGAGGCCGCGCACAAAGTAACGCTGCACGAAAGGGTAGGCCAGAATAATGGGGCCGATGGTGATAACAGCGGTGGCCATGCGAATGGACAGGGTGGGCAGGCCGGCCAGATTGATGCTGACGCCGGGTTGCTTCATGGCCGCCTGAATGGCCTGCACGTTATTAACCATCTTCAAAATGATGACGGACAGCGGCCTGAAATTGGCAAAATCAAGCAGCATCACCCCTAAAAACCAGTCGTTCCAATACGCCACAGCCATAAACAGGCCCACCGTGGCAAGTGCCGGCGTCGATAACGGGAGCACAATGCGCAGCAAAATCGTCGAGTCGCTTGCGCCGTCGATGTAGGCCGATTCGATGAGTTCACTGGGCAGCGACGAGAAAAAGTTGCGCAGTACAAATACCCAAAACGGCTGCACCATCATCGGCAATATCAGTGCCCAGATGTTGTCGTGCATGTGGAGCAGATTGCGGCTGGTGATGAACCACGGGATCAGCCCCGGCACAAACACCATGGTGAAGAACACGTAGAAGGCGAGCTTGTTGCGGCCTTTCAAACGCTTGAGTGACATCACATAGGCCAGGCCGGACATGACAAACAGTGAGCAGATGGTGCCGACGACGGTAACAAAAATTGTCACAGCATAGCCGGTGCGCATGTCGTTGCCGCTGATCACCCAGCGAAAGGCTTCCAGCGACCACTTGCGCGCCCACGGCAGATAGCCGTCCTGCCGCAACACCAGATCATCCGTCAGCGACGACACGATCATGATCCAGAACGGAAACAGGCAAAACAGGGCGAACAACGCCAGGAAGGCGTAGATCAAAAAATCAAACACGCGGTCGGTAGCCGTTCGTTGCTCAACCATTGCAAAAAATTTTAAGAGTTATTAGTCGTTAGTGATTAGTGATTAGTAAAGCCAATTCCGAACTAACAACTAAAAACTAATCACTAACAACTCAGTTAGAACAATTGATAATTCTCACCCCGCGCCTGGGAATACTTTTTGACAATCCAGTTGGAGCCGAAGATGCAGATGAAGCCAAGAACCGACTGCAACAGGCCGATGGCGGCGCTGAAACCATAGTTGGCGTTGGAGCGAAGCGCGCGCAACAGGTACGTATCAATCACATCGGTGGTGGAGAACAGTTGGGCTTTGTCGCCGACGAGGGCATAGATCATGCCGAAATCGCCGAAGAAAATGCGCCCAATCTCCAGCAGGATGAGCAGGGTGATGACCGGCACGATGGCTGGCAAACTGATGTAGCGCATGCGTTGCCAGCGGTTTGCGCCATCTATGGCCGCGGCCTCATACAACTGTGGGTCGATGCTGGTGAGCGCGGCTAGATAGATGATGCAACCTGCGCCGGTGCCCTTCCACACCCGCACCAGGGTGAGAATCCACGGCCACGCGGCGGCGTTGTCGGTGATGATGATGCGCTCCAGGCCAAGCTTGGTGAGCAGGGCATTCACAGTGCCGACCTGATAATCGACCAGACCAAACAGCACCATCGACACAATCGTCCAGCCCATGAAGTAGGGCAGGAACATGATGGATTGGGTGAGCCGCTTGAAATAGGCTTTGCGGACTTCGTTTAGTAACAGCGCGATGAGCACTGAGAAAAACGTAGTAAACGCGATGAACATGACGTTGAGCCCAATCGTGTTGACCACCAGCCGCATCACCAGCGGCGATTCCACCAGCAGCCGAAAATTGCGGAAACCCACCCACGGGCTGAGGAACATGGTGCGCGGACTGTAGTCCTGAAACGCGATCACTGTGCCGAACATGGGCAGGTAGCTGAACAGGAAGATGAGCAGGAGGGCCGGCGCGCCCAACGCAAACAGCACCCAATTCTCTTTGACATAGAGCCAGAATGCCGCGAGCCCCTTTGGTTTTTTGTAGGTCGAAGGCGACGTGGACCCACTTTTGAGTGATTGCACAGGCGAAGCCATGTATTGGCGATTCTAGGCGCACATAGCGGTATCCGTCAATTTGCACCAGTGAGAAAACGTGCAGGTTTTATGGGGCGCGTGCACTGACTATCAGCGAATAGCATCTTGAGCGGAGACGGCTTGGTAATTTGGCAGAGGTTTTGGATATGTGCCGTCGCAGTCTAAGGACGCGGCATATGACTCATCAATAGGCCGCGTCCTTCGACTGCGGGCGCAATATGAGATTGTGTTCCACTTAAGCTACAAGCGCCCTCCGCTCAGGATGCTATTCGTGATTCAAGAGCGCTGTCACTCGAACTTGAAGCGGCTAATGCCCACCACAAAGAACACGGCCGCGAATCCCAGCAGAACAGCGGCATTGGGCCATATGGCCGGCAAGCCTGCGCCGAGTTGAAGCACATTTGAGAGGCCCTGCATGGCCCAGGTGGTCGGCAGCACATGCACGATCGTTTTCACGCTGGCTGGGAAGAACTCCAGCGGATACCAACAGCCGCCCAACAGTGCCATGACCTGGCCGAGCAAAATGCTCAGGCCGTTGGCCTGGCCTTCGCTGCGGACAAACGTGCCGAGCATGGTGCCGAGCGAAACGCCAGCCAAGGCAAAGCTGCTAAGTAACACGATCAGGGCCAGGGGCGATTGTCCCCAGTTCAGCCGCATCACGACGGCCCCAAATCCAATCAGCAATCCCATTTGCACCAGCGCAGTGACGAACTGGCCAAAGATCGTGCCCAGCAACAACTGTGCGCGTGAGGCCGGCGTGGTGAGCACACGGCGCAGGGTGCCGTTGCGGCGCTCATACGCAAACATGGCGCTGATGCCGAGCAGGGGAATGAACACCCACGTGATGAGTTGGCCGGCCGAGGCTTGCGCGGCCGGGTTGAAATCGGGCGCGATTTGCGAGGGCCTGGTGACATTCAATCGTGAAGGTGCTTGTGCCAGCAATTGCGTTGTGTGTTTCAGCGCCGCATCGAAATAGGCCTGCCGCTCTGCCGGGCTGGTGAAGGGGCGAATTCGCTCGGCCTCGGCCACGGCGGTCTGGGCGGCCGCAATGGCGTTGGTGATTTGACTGGCCGTGGTGTTAAGCGTGCGCTCGATGAGGACGGCATCGAGGTTGTTGGGTTGCTGCTTCAATTGCAACTGCGCCGTGCCCGAGATCATCGCGGTGGAGTTGAAGCCAGCAGGAATGATGAGCAGCGCCGGCGCATCATTGGCATCGAATGTGGAATTGGCTTTGGCCAATGGCATGGGCTCGATCATGATTGCGACTGATTGCCCCAACATCGTGATGAGTTGCCGGGATGAGGCGGTGCCGGCCTGATCCACAACGAGCAACTTTGCGCGCGTATCCTGGCTGGCGGTTGCGCCGCCAAAGCCACCGCCAATGATGAAGGTGAACACGACCGGCAACACAAAGAAAAACAGCAATGACGATGGGCTGGCGAAGTTGATCAGCGCGTCCTTCCAGGCGATGGCAATGATTTTGCGCATGATTATTTTTTGATCAGGTTGCCGCGGCGGAATAGCAGGCTGGCCACGGCAAAGGTCACCACAGCGATGGCGCACAAGGCCAGTAGGTTGGGCATGATCTGTGTCACGTTGCCGCCGTTGCCCAGCGCCGTAAATGCCTGGATGCCCCAGGCGTTGGGCGTGATTTTGCTGAGGGTGTCGAGGAAGCCGGTGATCGGCACGTTGGTGCCAAAGCTGCCGCCCAGAATGCCAAACAGCAGCATGACCGCGGCCCCGATGCTGCCGGCCTGTTGCGGTGTTTTGACAAATGAGGCGATGAGAAAGCCCCAACCCGTTGCGGCCGCAGCAACGGCAGGCAACAACAAAATCAGTCCGCGCCAGTCCCCCCAACGCAAATTAAAGAGCAGGGTGCTGACGACGATCAGGATGACGACTTGGGCCAGCGCGGTGAGAAAAATGCCGGCAACTTTGCCACCGAGAATCTGGGCGCTGGAGGCCGGACTGATGAGCATGCGGCCCAGTGTGCCGGCGTCGCGCTCGGCCAATAGCTGTGCGCCGCCGCGCGTGACCGTATACATCAGAAACAACAGGGCCATGCCTGGAGCCAGCAAGGCCAGCACATCGAATGGGGCCGGCGGCGCATCGTTGTTGGTCATGTGCTCGATTGTGATGGTCGTGCTGGCTGACGCGTTTGCACCGGCATCCATGCGTGTGCCGAAGTCCCGTGCCAGCGCAGGGATATCAGCAGGGTGCACCAATTTTTGAGTCAGCAGTTGTTCGAAGGTGACCTGGCCGCCGATCTGGTTGGTCTCGACGCGGGCGAGAAATTTGAGAATGATGCTGCGCACCACCTCGGCACTCGTGGCGCGAGTGGGGTTGGTTTGCAGCTCGATGCTGATGACGGTGGGTGTCTGGAAAGACGTGGCCGTGAGCGCGGTCGCAGGAATGATGGAGGCGGTGAAGCCGGCCGGGATGATGACGGCAGCAGCCGCTGTGTTGTCGCTGACTTGCTGACGCGCGGTTTCGACAACGGTTGTGGTGATGGGTGCAATGAGGTCGACAAGATCGGGTGAGTAAAACACATCGACCAGCGCTTGACCCAGTTGACCCTCATCCTGATTGACGATGACGATGGGGATGTCGCTGATGCCGGCGCCGCTACCTGAGCTTGAGAAGCGGCCGCTGATCACACCCATGCCGATGATCAGGGCCATCGGCGCGAGCAACATGAGGATGAGGCCGGCCCGATCTCGAAAGGCCACCTTTAAATCTTTCAGAGCAATCGACAATAACTTTTGCATGGTGCGGCTTCAATCCACAAAATCAATCTCTGAAGTCAATCTCGCAACGCGCGGCCGGTGAGGTGCAAAAACACCGCTTCGAGATTGGGCTCCTGCACATCGAGCGAGCGAATTTTCAGGCCGGCTTCGGTGGCTTTGGTAACGATGGGCGCGATGGCTTCGGCGGCGTGTGGAACCATGACGCTGACCTCGTCGCCGGTTGAGGTGGCGCGTGTAATGCCGGCTGTGCCCGGCAACAATGCGGTGAATTGAGCTGCAGCACCTGCATCGGCGACCTGAAATCGCAACGTCTCCATCTCTCCCACCTGACGCGTCAGTTCCTTGACGGTGCCGATGGCGATCATTTGGCCATGATCCATGATGCCGACGCGGTGCGAGAGTTCCTGCGCCTCCTCCATGTAGTGAGTGGTGTAGAGCACGGCCATGCCCTGCCGGTTCAGCTCCAGCACCATGTCGAGGATGGCGCGCCGGCTCTGCGGATCGATGCCGACTGTAGGCTCATCCATGAACAGCAATTGAGGGCGATGCAACAGGCCCACGCCGATGTTGACCCGCCGCTTCATGCCGCCGGAATAGGTTTTGATGCGGCCACTGGCTTTGTCCAGCAA
>JBBQST010000318.1:0-5784 GCA_038213625.1 Thermoflexales bacterium | reverse complement strand
ACCGCTCATCCAGATCAAGCAGATTTTGGACAAAATGACAGAATAGACACTGGAAGAGTCCTATAAGGGCCCCTATTTTGTTCATTCTGTCATTCTGTCCAAAATCCGTAGCTGATTCATGAGCACGATTGAACCCTAGACCATGACCAAAAAATTACAAGACAGCGAGTTCTACACGGTGGAAGTGGCCGGCGTCACCCGCCATTTGCCGCTGCTGGAAGTGGCGCCAGGTGTGCGCATCGCGGTGATGAATATTCTGGGTGATACCGAACTGATTCAAGCGTCGGCCAAGGCGCTGGTGCCGCTGCTGCCGGCCAGTGGCGAAGTGCTGGTGGCGGCCGAGGCCAAAAGTATTCCGTTGGCGCATGCGCTGTCGGTTGAATCGGGGTTGCCGTATGTGGTGCTGCGCAAGTCCTACAAGTCCTATATGGGCGATGCGCTCTCAGCCGAGACGTTATCGATCACCACCGGCACGCCGCAAACCTTGTATCTCGATGGGCGAGACCGGCCGCTGGTTCAAGGTCACCGCGTCATCCTGGTCGATGATGTCATCAGCACCGGCAGCACGCTGGAAGGCATGCGCAACATCATGAACAAGGCTGGCGGCATCGAGGTGGGTGATGTGGCCATCTTGACTGAGGGCGACCGCGATAAGTGGGCGCATGTGATTGCCCTGGGGCACCTGCCGTTGTTTCTGAGCTGATGATCTGAGTGAGACACAGTGTTTTTCAACACGAAGACACAATGCTTTCACAAAGAACACACAGCCCTTTATAAAAGTTTCTTTGTGTTTTACTTTGTGTCTTCGTGGTGAAATTCCGAAAAAACTCGACCTATTTTCCGATGCACATTGCTGCAATACATGGCAACCATAGACTTACATGGCACCGAAAGAAATCTTCCCAAACGTCTTCGAACACAGTCTCGGCATGGTCAATGTGTGGTTTATCGTCGACCCCGATGGCGTGACGTTGATCGACACCGGCTACGCCCAAAGTGAGCAAAAGATCGCCGCTGGGCTGGCCGCCATCGGCAAAACGCCGGCCGATGTGAAACGCATTCTGGTCACCCACTGCCACCCCGACCACGCCGGCAGCCTGGCCGCCCTCCAGCAAATCTCGACCACGCCCGCTTACATGCACCCCAGCGATGCGTCCGTGGTGCGCGGGCAATCGCCCATGCACAAGGGCGCGCCTTCCCCAGGACTGTTGAGCCAGATTCTGTATCGGATGCTGATCAAAAACTCACTCCCCGAGGTGTCTATGGCCGAGGTTCAGCATGAGATTCATGACGGCGACGTGCTGCCCATCTCGGGTGGCATCCGGGTCATTCACACCCCCGGCCACAGCGACGGCCATGTGTCCCTACTGCTGGAGCGCGATGGTGGGCTGCTGTTTGTGGCCGATGCATGCAGCAACATGGGCGGCCTCAACTACAGCATCGTCTACGATGATTTTGCCCAGGGTCAGCACTCTTTGCGCAAACTGGCCCAGACCCAATTCAAAGCCGTGGCCTTTGGCCATGGTGGCGCTCTGACCAACGGAGCGGCCGAAAAATTCAATCGCAAGTGGGCGTGAAAACAAAAAGGCACAGGTCGCTCCCTGACCGGTTACGGAATCGCGGTGGCCGTGATGGTGGCCGTCGGCGTGATATCCAGGGCGCGGCTGCAACCGACCAGGACGTTGCGCGAGACGGTTTGCAGGCCGCCATCGATGCGGGTAATGTAAAAATTCAGCACGTAGTAGCCGGGTTGGTTGAACGTGACCGAATACTCGTTGCTGGGCAGGGTTAGCACGCGCCGTTTGCCCACGGCATCCTTGGGGCTCACACTGTTGACATCGCCCGCCGGGCAATCGAACGCGCCGTTGAGTTCGCCGGTAATCTCCATCTCCAGGAGACTTGCACCCGATACACTCCAATTGACAGCCAATGTTTTGCTGCGTCCGTTTGCGCCGATGGCCAACTCCCCCGCATCAGAAGGGGAAATGCGAATATTTGCGCTGTAGGGTGTGAGTGCCCACGGTGCTGCTGTTGGAACCAGGCCTGGATTTCCACTGACAAAGTTCACTACATCATCACGCACCCAGCCAAATCCATTGGCAGCCTGGGCAAAAGTGATTTGCCACCAATCGTAATCTCCAGAGCGCGTTCGACCAATGACCGGCACACTGACTCCCAAAGGCAGTGGTCCAAGGGGTTCATAGTCAACGCTGGGGCCGCTTCGAACAATCGTTTCATTCGCCGCAGCCTGCACATACGCCCGTGGGTTCGCGCTGGAAATCGGGATCGGCGTGGGCTCGCGGTTGGCGGGCGTTTCAGTGGGTGCCGGCGTGCTGGTGAGTGCAATGGTCGCCGTGGGCTCAAGGGTGGCGGTGGCAACGATTTCGGTGGGTGCGGGTGGCTCGGTCGGCGCAGGTTGAGGTGTGTCGAGCGGGGCCAGCGTGGCTGAAGGTTCAACGATACTTGTCTGCCCCAGGTCTGTTGCAGCGGCTGTATCCGTCGTCAGTGTGGGTTCGGCCTCAGGCGTTTGCGCCGTGCCCAGCGGCGCGGCCGTTGGCAATGCATTGGGTGTGGATCGAGCCGCCGAATTGGCTCCCAGCCCCAGGATGCCGCGACTGGCCAGAATGGCAAAGATGGCCACCAGCAGAGCCACACCCATTGTCCCGATCAGGATGCGGATGATGGTGGGCCGGCGCAGGGGTGCTTCGACACTCTTACCGAGCAGGCTGCGATCAAGCGCCTGAATAAACTCACCCGCCGATTGAAAGCGCTTTTCAGGATCTTTGGCCAGCGCCTTGTTCACCAACGCTTGAATGGCCGAGGATAGCTCGGGCCGCACGCGACTAATCGTCGGTGGCGGCTCGTGAACGTGTTTGTAGAGCACGGCCAGCGTGTTGTCGGCCTTGAACGGCGCAGTGCCGGTCAACATCTCATACAGCACGATCCCCAACGAATACAGGTCGCTGCGTTTGTCCGGTGTCTTGCCCTGAATCTGCTCCGGAGCCATATATTCGGGCGTGCCGATGGTCTCGATGGCCTTGGTGAGCTTGGTGCCGCCCTGGGTCATCACGATGCCGAAGTCGGTGAGCACATACCGGCCATCCTGCGCGATCATGATGTTGCTGGGCTTGATATCGCGGTGGATGAGGCCGCGCTTGTGGGCATAGTCGAGCGCGCTGGCAATCTGGCGCGTGATCTGAATCACCCGTGCAATCGGCATGTATTCGTTCTTGATGATGAGCTGCTGGACTTCTTTTTGCAGCGTGCCGCCGGAGAGATACTCCATGGCGATGTAGCGGTTGTCATCCACCACGCCGGTGTCATAGACCTGGACCACATGCGGATGCCGCAGGGCTGCGGTGGCCTGGGCCTCGCGCTGGAACCGGGCCACGAACTCCGGGTCCTGGCTCATCTGGCTGCTGAGCACTTTCAGCGCGACTTCACGGTTGCTCTTGATATTTTTGGCAAGGTAAACCGTGCCCATGCCGCCACTTGCGATGACGCGGACAATTTCATAGTCTCCCAGCTGTTCGAGGTCTGCCATGTTTCAGATTACGGGTTGCATGTTACAGGTGGATGCATTCACTCGCAACCTTTGGCAGGGGATGGCTTGCTGGCTGTTGGCTGCTGGCGGCCAACAGCCAACAGCCAACAGCCAGCAGCCAGCGGCCATTCGCGGGCTCAACACCGCGCCAGCTTATTCGCGGCGAAACAGGCCCGCTCACTGCGGCCCTCGGCATTCATCGTCAACGAGGTCAGCACCTGATCTTTGTAGAGATAGGCCAGCAGGCGCACCACGCGGCTCTCGCCAGCGGGAATATTGGGCAATGCGCCGCCGCCGTCGTGACAGGTGGACACTACCACGCCACTGTTGGCAAAGAATTGAGGGCTCAGATTGTGCAGTTCATCGCGGCCGGTGTTGGTAACGCGCAGGGTGAGTTTGAACTGGTTGATCGGCGCCAGATCATTGTAAAAGTCGCACCGGTTGCCGGCCAGCGGATTGCCCCACTGCTCAAAGCCGGTGCTGAGCAGCTCGATGCCAAAGCGGTTGTTGACATAGACGCTGATCCCGTTCGGCGCCAATTGGCCAAACGCAGCCGGTGCTGCCAGTTGTGCGGCTGAGGCCGGGGCCGCGGCCGGGGCAGGGTTATTGGTGTTTCCCGGCGTATTGGCCGGTGCCAGCCCGCGTCGCTGCGGTGTGGCGGTTTGAGGCCGGCCCAGGGTGGGTGTCGGTAATGGGCCGGCGGTGGCACCGGCGGTGGCAGCTGGTGCTGGCGCCACTGCATTTGCGGCCGGATCGACTGTGGGAGGAGTCACAATCGGCGCATCGGGCAAGACTTCGCCGACCGGCCCCGTGGTTGCGGTCGGTGCTGCCACCGCAGCGGCTGGATCTGTGTTGACCGGCGCGACCGTTTCGATAACGACGGCGTTGTTGGTGCCATCGCCGCTGCCATTGGTGGCGCTGTTGATCCCGCGCCACACCAGAAACGCAATCAACCCCACGATCAGTACGGCCGCACCGACCGCCAGCCAGCGCGGGGGTATGGGAAATGCGCCAAGCGCACGCGGCGCATCGCCATAGTTGAGCACCGACGCCGTTACGTTGTCGCTGGTATTGTTGCTGATCGCGCTGCGAACCAGCGCGGCCGTGGCACGCTCGGGCGAGCTATTCTGGTTCAAAATCCGCTCAATTTGCGCGTCATCCAGCGCGTCATACAGGCCATCGGTGCACAGCAAAATGCGGTCGCCCCAATGCAGATCGCGCGTGTTCATGTCGGGGGTGCTTTTGGCGGTGCCGAGGGAGCGGGTGATGGCGCGCCGGCGCGATACGCGCCGGGTCTCGGTCGAGGTCAGCGTGCCCTCGGCAATCACATCGCCTAAACTGCTGTGATCCTGAGTGATGCGCCCCAACTGACCTTCGCGCAACAGGTAGGCCCGGCTGTCGCCGACGTGAGCGACATACAGTTTGTTTTTGTGCACAACGCCGGCCACCAGTGTCGTGGCCATATTGGGCATGCGGCGCTGCTCAGCCTCTTTCTTCACGGCTGCGTGGGCGCTGGCAACGGCCGCTTGCAGGGATCGTTCAGGGTCAATCGAGTGGTCGGCATAATAGGCGTCCAGGGTTGCATCGACGGCAATTTCAGCCGCGCGCTTGCCACCCAGTTCGGTGCCGACGCCGTCGCACACCACCATCAGCACGCCCTTGCGGCGGATCAGTCCGGCCTCGTTGGGCGAAATGGACACGGCGCGGTCCTGATTATCGTCGCGCAGGCCGCGGTCGCTATTTTCTTTCCAAATACATCGAGATTCGTTGGCTGGTGATGGCATGACTCCCCCCTGCAAGCTGGTGGCTGGTGTCGCCCCAACAGGGTTTATTGTAATTGTGCGCGGCTTATGCCAGAGTAAGTGCGCACATAGAGCCAGATGAGCGGCCGTGCAGATTTTGGGTCGCTAAAGCCGGACGCTGGGGAAAGAGGCTTCACCACGAAGACACTAAGCACTCACAAAGAACACCAAGGCCTTTACAAATCCTTCTTGGTGCCTTTGTGGTGAAACCTTAGGACTTACGCTGTAGTCTGATCAGCTCGTTCAATTGCAGCGTAATGCGCTCAGATGCGTCGACGTCGACGCATCTGAGCGCCATTCGCGTAAGTCCTGACCTCTTGAATCCATCGCGTCAACCCCATCAACGTCGAATGTATAAGTGGGTGCCGGCGATGCGTTTCAGATCTGCCTCGCGCACCTCATCGGCCCTGCTGTCCAGCACCGCTTCCAAACCATCCA
>JBBQST010000317.1:0-5810 GCA_038213625.1 Thermoflexales bacterium | reverse complement strand
AGCGATTTGATTGGAGATTTTCAAACTCACTGCTTTTTAGTTATCTGAAGGTTGAAAAGCGCGGGATGCCGATTGCGACTCATAACCTGAAGGTCGTCGGTTCGAATCCGGCTCCCGCTATACACAAGCCCTTTGGCAGTTTGCCAAGGGGCTTTTTGTTTGTCATAAACGACCACTGCAGCCAGAACAGATTGGCCTAGTGCATCCCAAACACGCGCCACGCGGCCCAATCCATCATGCCGAGGGTGCGCGCAAACAGGCGTTGCGTCCGGGTCAGCGCCAATCCTAGATCGTCAGTCTGCTGGTAATCGCGCATGAATGCCAGAACGATTTCGTTGGCAACGGTGTCGCGAACATGCCATTGCGGCGAAACCACATTGCGCGCGCCTGCGGCGATAAATGCAGCCTCAATCCCCAACGATTCTTCTCCGCCCACCGGACTGCCCCGCCCCGCTTCACAACCACTCACACCCACCAACTCGGCATCCAACTGCCAGTCCAATAGATCTTGCAGCCACAGGTCGTCATCGTGCAGGGCAATGCCGGAGACTCGGGACCATTGCGCATCGAACTGAACGTGCGTTGCAAAATGCAACAGGTCATAGTGCAATAACGCGCCGCGCTGGTTCAGGTCATTCAGCGCTTGCGATGTGGCCTGGTCTTGAAGCAGCGTGTCGCTGTGTGGCCAAAGCGCGCGCAATGCCTGGATCTCTGCGGCACTGGCAGGCAATGCAGGGTGTCGGCCGCCGAAGCTCACCGGCGCAACCAGCAGTGGTTTCACCGCCTCGCGAACATGCCGTGCACGCCGGGTGCATAGATGCGCGGCCACATTCCACGAGGGGGCATGCCGCAGGACAGCACGTTCGACCAGGCGTTCCCCACTCGCACATACCAGTGTCGCCAGTGGCACATGGATAAATGGCTCGCAGCCAGCCACAATTAACGTGTGATCTGGAGCTGCATCTTGCGGCAACCAGCGATCAACCTGGAGCAGAGCCGAGACACGGCAAAAAAATGGTGCCTTACTTTCGGTCAGCATTTGCTTGCGCCAATCCAGGTCGGTGCGGCTGAGCGACTCCAGGCTCCTGCGATCTATGCTCGCCTTGAAGTTGAATCGGCTCGATAGTGAGTTCGTTCGGCGTCAGCACCATCAGCCACCACGCATCAGCCCTATCCCCTTTCGTGACCACGCCAGGCTCGATCTGCACAGCCGTCCAGACACGCCCAAAGCGGTGGTTGAACGCCGCTCGCAAACCCTCGACATCCAACACATCAAACGGCCCACTTTTATCGGCAGTGGTTCGGGCCATGGCATGGCATGGCATGGGCGTTTAGTTCACCATATGCCAGCTGCTGTTGCTCCAGCGCCTCGCGCAATCGAGCCGTTTGCTCGACGGTTTTGGGGCTGTCACCAAACCATACCCCATGCAACGCCGACTGCAAGGCGCGCCGGCGCTCGACAAAAGTGGTGTAGCGCTGCCGGGATGAAGCCACATCGGCATCATTTTTATTCTGCAAGGGGTCTGGTTGAGAACTCAACTGCGATGGATGCAAAGCAGTGCGTTGAGCCAGATGCTGTGCCCGCCGACTTTCAACAAACTCAACGGCCAGTGGCAAATCCCCGGCCGAAATCGCAACCGAGATGCCGCGCTGATAGAGCATCTCGAAATTGCCGGTGGTGGTGGTGGCTAATCGCCACCCGCATGGCCGTGCAACAAGGTATGTCCATGTTGCACGGCCCCGACCCAGCAGCGGCTACAACGTCATCCGCCCCACACTTGTGTGTGTGCGAGAGCAGCTGTGACATTCGCCAGTCTTGATGAATTTCAGACGTATGGTTGGGGATGTGATTGTGGTGGATTTATAGTTATCTCGCGCTCAACGCGCAATCCACAAACCGGCGATACGTCGCATAGTTCGCATCGTAGACCTGGGCCAGTCCGGCATTCGGCTCGTACAGCTGCGGCGTAGCAAAGGCACGATTCATGGCCTCGGCAAAGTGCAACTGCGGCTCCAATACCCGTGCACACAGGGCAAACACCACATTGCTGGCCGCGCTGCTGGCCTCATAGACGGCTATGGCTCGCTGCGACGTGTCCGCAAAAATACGTGGCCAGATGGCATGACGCGCCGCGCCACCCGACAGCGCCACCTGCGGCGAGGGCAATCCCAACTGTGCAAACCGATCCAGCAACAGGCGTTGGCTGAAGGCCACCCCTTCGACCACAGCCCGCAGCATGTGCGCCCAGGTGTGGCTCAAAGACAGGCCAACGAACATGCCGCGCAAATCATCCCGCCAAAACGGACTGCGCTCGCCGGTGAGATGCGGCACAAACACCAGCCCCTCAGCACCTGGCTTCATGGCACTCACGACCCGCATTGCATCGGCAAAGCTCAACCCACTGGCCGCTCCAAACGTGTTCCATGCCCAATCCAGCGCCCCGCCCGTCAGCGAAGACACGCCACCCATCAATCGAAAGCCGCATAAGTCATACGGGTAGATGCCATCGCCGTCATCACGGGCCTCACGCAAGCCTTCTGGAAGGATGGCATAGATCATGGTCGAAGTGCCGACGGCGGCCATGATGCGGCCTGGCTGCACTGGCGCTCCACCCAGAATGGCAGCCACATCCCCCAGGCCAGTAATCACCTGCGCGGTGTGCGGCAAATGAAGGTGCTGTGCCACGGCTGGCAATACCGTGCCAACCACGTCGCCGGCCTCATGCAACGTTGGCAACACGCTTTCCTCAAGACTTGCGAAGTGCAGCCGCTCCGGCGTCCACTGCTGGGTATCTAGATTCACCATTGCCGCGCCGCGGGCCTCGCTGGCATCAGTGCCGATCTCGCCGGTCAATTTGAAGCGAATGTAGTCTTTGGGGAACAGCAATGTTTTGGCACGTTTCAAGGCATCGGGGCGGTTGCGGCTCAGCCACACCAGCTTGGGCAGGGTATAGGTCGAGTTGAGCAGGTAGGCCGGAAGCTGCAATCGCTCAGCAAGCTCTGCCGCCTCCGTAGCGCAGCGGCGATCCAGCCACAACAGGCAGGGGTGAATGGGTTCGCCTTTTTCGTCGAGTAGCACAGCGCTGTGCATCTGCCCGGTCAGGCCGATCACAGCCACTTCATCCAGGCTAACACCCAATCCCGCCAGTGCAGCGGGCAGCGCCCGCCACCAATCTTCTGGGTCCGCTTCAGCCGCATTCGGCTCCGGCGAGGTATAGCCATATCCAGCACTGGCCTGGGCAATGAGCCCGCCACGCTGCGCATAGAGCGTGACTTTGAGGGCTGAGGTGCCAACATCAATGACGAGAATGTGATGGGATGTCATATGGATATTTAACGGACGGTGTTAGAAAGCAACATTTCCCATGCTTCGCCCCTTCTGCTACGGATTAGGACATTTCCAAAATTATTGATCTCGTGGAAGGCTGGATCCAGGCACATCATCACATCGCCATCGCGGCATATCACGCCAATGCCGGATTTACTTCGACCACAACCTTAAAGCGAGCTTGATCTTGCACCAATTTAAAGCCCTGCTCCAGCTCGCGCAACGGCACCACATCGCTCACCAGTGCCTCCACATTCACCAGTTTGCGCTCGATCAGGTTCAGCGACTCGGCATAATCAATCGGCGTGTGGTCGGCGCTGCCCGTAATCACCAGCTCGTTGTAGTGAATCAAGTTAGGATCAATCGCCAAAGTATCTTTTGGATAGACGCCAGCAAAGATGTTCAGCCGGCCGCCAAACCCCAAGGCCCCTGCCGCGCTCTCGGCCAGCCGCGCCGAGCCAAACGCGATCACGGCCGCGTCGGCACCGTAGCCATCGGTCTCGGCTTGAACGGCTTCTTTCATGGGCTGATTGGGATCGAGCGCGACATCGGCCCCCAACGACAGCGCCTTGTCGGTACGTTCACGTTTCAAATCGGCCACCAGCACTCGCGCCCCAAACCGCTTGGCCACCATGACATGCAGCAGGCCGATGGGGCCACAGCCGATCACGAGCACGGTTTCGCCCGGCACGATCCGCAACATGCGCTCGCCGCGCAACACGCACGCCAGTGGCTCGGTAAACGTGGCTGCGCGCAACGGTGTGCCTTCATGAATCGGATACACATTCGTGTCAGGCACCACAGTTTGCTCAGCATACATCCCGCTGGCATAGCGCACGCGCTGGCACTTGTTGGGCCGGCCCTTGCGACAGGCCGCGCAGGTGCCGCACTTGATGATGCCGTCTGGCACCACCCATTGGCCCGGCTTCACACTCACGACCTCGCTACCCACAGCCACCACCTGCGTCACCGCCTCGTGTCCCAAAATCTTGGGCAGCTTCACCGAGTGCGACTTGCCCTGGTAAACCCGCAAGTCTGTGGGACAGATGCCGCACTGGGCGACGTTGACCAGCACATCGTGCGGGCCGAGCTGGGGCAGAGTCACGTCCTGCCATTCGAGCGTGAGGGGGGCGGTGCAAACCATTGCGTGCATGTGCGTGTTTTTCCTCCTGAGCGGCTGAGAGATTTTTGTTGGAAAAATTATTTCGTCTACGTCTACAAAAATTTTGCACGCATCACAGCGGCAATACCATAATCTCCCAAAACACTCTCAAACACTCAATTTCTGTAACTACTCAGCCGCTGATTTTTAGACAGAATTTACAGAATAAAACAGAATGAAGAAAAACCAAGAGAGCTCGGCATTCTGTTTAATTCTGTTCATTCTGTCCAAAACATCTGAGTAGTTACCAATTTCTTGACAAACTGGCGCATTCATACCATAGTCTGTATGACATTGCCTACTGCCCCGACGCTGTTGCCATCCGCATCTGATGCGAAACGCTCAAGCAACCTGCTGCAATGCAATGTCCACCAAGTTTCTTGCCGTGATCCTGCGACCGCGCCGTTGCTGTGAGTTTTATTTCGTTTGCTCACCTGTTTTTATCAAAAGGAGTTGAAGAAATGACCGCTATAGCATCCCGCTCGCTCGTTGCATTGCTGGGCTCGGCCGCCATTCTGGCCGCCTGCGCTGCCCCACCCCCGGCCGCCGCCCCCGCAGCCACTGCGCCCCCCGCCGCCGCCGGGGCCACTGCTGCACCCGCCGCCGACGCCAAGCCCGACATGATGAAATACGCCGGCACCAAGCTCAACCTGGCCGCCAACACCGACCAGTATGTCGAAGGCTTCCGTGCGCTCATTCCCATGTTCAAGGAAGCCACCGGCATCGAGATTGTGATGGAGGAGCTGGGCTACGTCGACATGCGCCAGAAGGCCATCGCCGATTTTGTGGCCAAAACAGGCAACTATGATTTGATGACCGTCGATATCGTGTGGAGCGGCGAGTTCGGCGCGAACAAGTGGACGGTGGACCTGGCTCCGCTGATCGAGCGCGACAAAGCAGAACTGGCCTACGATGACATTCTGCCCGTGATGTGGACGCTGGGCTCATGGGAGAAAGGTCAGTGGGCCTACCCATTGGCCGGCTATGCCAACCTGCTCACCTATCGCAAAGATATGTTCGATGCTGCCGGCATCAAAGAGACGCCCAAGACCCTCGAAGAGTTTAAAGTCGTGGCCGAGAAGCTGACCAAGGCCGACGGCAGCCAATTTGGAATCGGCCTGCTGGGTGCCAAGGGCCCGGCCGTGGCTCAGGACTTCATGGCTTTCGCCCAGCAAAATGGCGGCAGCCTGCTCTCGGTCGATGGCAGCAAGTTTGAGTTGAACAGCGCGGTCAATGTCGAAGCGCTGGACTACTTCGGCTCACTGTTCAAGTCCGCGCCCCCCGGTGCCACTGGTTGGTGGTGGGGCGACCGCAACGACG
>JBBQST010000316.1:0-5862 GCA_038213625.1 Thermoflexales bacterium | reverse complement strand
ACTCCCCTTTAGGGGTCGGGGGTCCATTGACGAAGCTCAAGATGAGCCTAACGCTGCTTAATTTCGTGCCTATGGGGCGGGTCTGAGACCCACCCCTACATGGCTTAAATGCCTCTAAATCAGAATGCACCCGTCTGCACTGGCGGCCATATTGGGCGCTGATGCGGCTGGCGTTTCAAAAACAATTTGCCTACCGCTCGGCCAATCTGGCTGGCTTCATCACCAATATTTTCTTTGCAGCCCTGCGCGCGGCCGTGATCGTGGCGCTGTATCAATCCAGGGTGGGCGGCGAGCGCGTGGGTGGCTACTCGCTTCAAGATGCGGTGACCTACACCGGCATCGGCCAGTCCATCATTGGCTGGATTGCGCTGTGGGGCTGGATGGATTTGTTGCGCTCGGTCAAAAGTGGTGATGTGGCCACGGATTTGCAGCGGCCCGTGGGCTTCTTCTGGTACTGGTGCGTGCAGGATTTGGGCCGCGCACTGTTCCAGCTTCTGGCGCGCGGCGTGCCGATGATGCTGATCTATGCCGTGGCATATCCCATCACCCTGCCCAGGGATGTGGTGCAAGGGTTGGGCTTTGTCATCGCGCTGTTACTGGCCTGGTTCATCAGCATGTCGTGGCGCTTCATCTATAGCCTGGCGGCCTTCTGGACCACCGACGCCACGGGCGTGGCGCGTATTGCCATCTCGACCACGATCTTTGCCTCAGGGTTTCTGATGCCGTTGGGCTTCTTTCCGGGCTGGGTGCAGCAGTTGCTCAGGGCGCTGCCGTTCGCCTCGATGGTGAATGCGCCGGTGGAGGTGTTTTTGAATGTGGCGACTGGGCCGGCGCTGCTGAGCACGCTCGGCCAGCAAGCGTTCTGGGCCGTGGTGCTATGCGTGCTGGCGCTGGGTGTTCGCCGGCTCACGATTAATGGCGGCTAGCGACTGGCTGCTGGCCGCTGGCTGCTGGCTGCTGGTTACCCAATGACCATGCGTATTTACTTTGTCTTGCTCTCGGCCGTGATTCGCTCGCAATTGCAATACCGCACTTCATTTGTGCTGGAAACGCTTGGCACGGCTCTTTTTAGTGGCCTGGAATTTGCCGCGTTCCTGCTGGCCTTCACCTCATTCGGCAGCATTGGTGGCTGGAGCTTCTGGCAGGTGGCCTTTTTGTGGGGACTGTCGGATAGCGCGTTTGCGGTCATGGATTTGATCTTCAGCGGCTACGATCCCGGCCAGTTCTCGGACCACATCAAAACCGGCACGTTCGATCAGTTTCTGTTGCGGCCGGTGAATCTGGTGATGCAGGTGTTCTCATCCAGCTTTGCGCTGCGGCGGCTGGGCCGGTTTGCCCAGGGCATGCTGATTTTGGGGCTGGCTGTGACGAATGTCGGGATCGATTGGACCTGGGACAAGCTGGTGTATTTGCCGCTGGTGTTTGCCGGCGCCGTGGCCTTCTACGGCGCACTCTTCACCATCGGCGCGGCCCTGTGTTTCTGGACCACCGAATCCATCGAGGTGATCAATGTGTTCACCTACGGCGGCACCACCATGGCCTCGTATCCCATGCACATCTACCAGGACTTCATGCGCCGCATCTTTACGTTTATCGTGCCAACGGCGCTGATCATCTACTATCCGGCGCTGTTCTTCTTTGACATTCCCGATCCCACCGGCCTGCCCAAACTGGCGCAATACCTGTCGCCGTTGGTGGGCGTGGTCATGCTGGCGCTGGCCATGGCCATCTGGCACGCCGGCCTGCGCAAGTATCAATCGACAGGATCATGAAAGAGACGGGAGACGATGCGGCTCAGAAGCCGCGACGGAGGACGGGTTGCCGTCTCCCGTCTCTTACTCAACTCACCATGTCAAACCCTACCTCCCTCATCCAGGTCTCCCACCTCAACAAGACCTTCAGCGTGGCCAAAAAACCGCAGGGCCGGTTCGCGACGGTGCGCAGTTTTTGGGAGCGCGAGACGGTTTCTGTGCTTGCGGTTCAGGACATTAATTTTGTGATCGGCCGAGGCGAACTGGTGGGTTATCTGGGGCCAAACGGGGCCGGCAAATCCACGACGCTGAAGATGCTGACGGGCATTCTGGTGCCGACCTCGGGCGAGGTGAACGTGAACGGCCGCGTGCCGTGGCGCGAGCGCAAGACCCATGTCGCACACATCGGCGCCGTGTTTGGCCAGCGCAACACATTGTGGTGGGATTTGCCCGTCATCGAATCGCTGGATCTGTTGAAGCACATTTACGCGGTGCCGGCCGACCGCTATGCTCAGAATGTGGCTAAATTCAGGCAGATTCTGGCGCTGGATGAGTTTTTGCACACGCCGGTGCGCTCGCTCTCGCTGGGCCAGCGCATGCGCGCCAACCTGGCGGCCGCGCTGCTGCACGACCCCGATGTGTTGTTTCTCGATGAGCCGACGATTGGCCTCGATGTGGTGGCCAAAGAGCGCATCCGCGAGTTCATCCAGCAGATCAACCGCGAGCGCGGCACCACCGTCATCCTCACCACGCATGATCTGGCCGATGTGGAAAAGCTGTGCGAGCGCGTGATGATGATCGACCACGGCAAGCTGTTGTTCGATGGCCGGCTCAGCGAGTTGCTTAATCGCTTCGGCGGCGAGCGCGAACTGGTGGTCGACTTTGCCGAGGATTACGGCACCGCCGTGCTGGCAAACGCCGTCAGCAGGGCCAAACTCGTCTCGCACGAGGGCCGGCGCGCGATCTATCGCTTCTCGCGCAAAGAGGCCAGCGCCGCCCACCTCATCGGCGCGCTCTCGGCCCAGTTTCAACTGGCCGATCTCTCTGTGCGCGAGCCCGAGATCGAGGACACCATCCGGCGCATTTACGAACAACAGTTGCTGGTGGTGCCGTGAGTGGCCTTATCCTGGGCTGCCTGGCTCTGAAGAGCCAGGCTCAAACACAAAGCCCCTTCGGGTCTGGGAAATATTTGTCAGCCCAGTGGGGCATTGCATTTGAAATTGGCCCTAATGAAAGTTGAGAATTAAACCCGGTAAAGCGTTTAGCGTGGAGGGACGTCTTTACAGAGCAATGTCATTCCCGCGGAGGCGGGAATCCAGACGTAACCCCAACTCGACAGTGGCTTGAAAGCCTGGATTCCCGCCTCCGCGGGAATGACGTCATAAATTTAGGGACTTCCATCGCGGCTCGTATTCGCCACTTTTCTATTGCCGGTTTTATTTCCCAACTTTCATATTCCGATGCCGGGCCCTGTCTGCTTAATCTGGTGTTGTGGCCGCTAGGGCATCGCGCATGACCGAGCCGTTGGTGTTGAGCACACGGGCTTTGAAGACCCAATCGCCGACGTTTTGTTCAACCTTGACCAGCACCGCATTCCAGCCTTGTTTGAGGGTGATGGCGGGCAAGTCCATGTCGCGGGTGTCGTAGGGCACGTAGCGGCTGACCGAGTTGCGCCACACTTCGGCCCCGTTCACCCACACGGCGATGCCATCGTCAGAGTTGAGGCCGAGTAGGGCCTGGCGCGCCGTTGGCACATGGATCCAGGTGAAGGCATAGGCAATGTTGTGCTCGGGCGGTTGGATGTAGCTGGCCAAATCGATGCGGCGCGACAGGCTATACATGCGCTTCACGCTGACCGATGGGTCCAGCCCATCATCGGGCAACTTGAAGCTGGCTTCGCCGCCCGGCAACACATCATCGGCCAGCAGTTTGTTGAAGTAGCCGCCCACCAGCCACCAAGAGCGAATGTAGCCATCTGCCTGGGCCGGATGCAAGGCCATGTGGGTGCTGGCGCGGTTGCCGCTGGCCTCGGCCGTCAAGGTCACGGACACATAGGACGATTCGCTCATTTGGGTGGGGAAGCCGGCCGGATCAGCCGCGGGCATCACGATCGAGATGGAGGGACCGCTGCCGCGCGCCAGGGTGCGCTGAGACAGGCCCGTCACCCATGCCACATCCCACGACAGTTGCTCCGCCGGCACGGCCTGTCCACCCGCACCCAACGCCTTGCCGGTGATGGTGATGACCTGGCCGGTTGCAAAGGTATGGTCGCGCTCAGGGCTTTCGATGATGACGGCGAGGCTGGGTGGCGGCGACGCTGGCGGCGCGATTGGCGGCGTAGATGTCGTCGGCGTCAACACCGCTGTCGAAGTCACTGGCAGTGTGGCCGCAACTGAAATTGGGGCAGCCAAGGGTGCAACCAACGGCGTCACGGGCAATGTGCCTGTATAAGACAGCTTCAACAACAGGCCGGCGAAATAATCCACCGCATACATGGCACCGTCCGGCCCAAATTTCATGTCGGTTAGAAAGCCAATAACGGGCACGAACTTCTCGACAGTGGTGATATTGCCCGAGGCATCGAGTTCGGCGCGCTGCAAATAGCGGCTGGAGAAATCGGCAAAGAAGTAATTGCCGCGCAGGGCATCGGGGAAATTGCCGCCGGGGTTAAAGTCGCCGCCGATGACTGACGCGGCCCCGCCGTTGTGGGTGTAGCTGTAGGCCACCCGCGACACGATGTCCTGGGTCACGCCCTCGCACACATAGCGCACCTGAAATTCAGGCAGATCGTGATCGCTCTCGAAGCACGGCCAGCCGAAGTTGGCCCCGGCCGTGGCGCGCAACACGGCCTCATATTTGCTCCAACCCACATTGCCGATGTAGGGCAGTTGCGAGTCGGGGTGAATGGCGAAGCGAAAGGGGTTGCGCAGGCCGGTGGCCCAGATTTTGCTGCGCACGCTGTCGGGCCGGCGCGGGTCGTAGAACGGGTTGCTGGTCACGGCGCTGCCATCGGCGTTGATGTGAATGAGTTTGCCGTGCAGCAGATCCAGCGCCTGCGCGCGCAGCGACAGGTCGTTGGGCGTATACGGGTCGGAGCTATCGCCGAATGACACGAACAGGGTGCCGTCTTTGGCAAAGCGCACGGCCCCTGGCGCGTGATAGGGCAAATCCGATTGGTAGCCGTCGAGGAGGTTGAAGGCGCTGTCGAGCGCGGCTACATCGCTGATGACGGTGTAGCGGGTGAGCCGGCCGCTGCGCAGTTGCACACCATCCTCGGCCTGCTTGCCGACATCATAGGTATATAGAGCGTAGAGATAGCCGTTCTGGGCGTAATTGGGATCGATGGTGATGTCCATCAGGCCGCGTTCGGCCGCGCCGTTAACCTCGGGGCCGAGGTCGATCACCAATTTATTTTGCCGGGTGGCTAGATCGAAGATGCGGATGGCGCCGTCTTTCTCGGCCAGCAACACGCGCCTATCCGGCAGAAAAGTCAGCGCAATCGGCTGCTTGATCTGGTCGGCCAGCACATCCAGCTTGAAGCCCTCGGGCAGCTTGGGCGTGGGCAATTGAGCCTGTGTGGGTGTGGGGCGAGTTGGCATAAACAGGCCGGCCACAGACAACGTCAATGCTAACAGCAGTGGCAACCTGCGAAATAATTTGCGTCCAAACAACATCAATTTACTCTCCACCCACACCGCCGACTCTTCGTGAGACGTAGGGGCGCAGCATGCTGCGCCCCTACTACCCATGGCTTGTGTGCAACGTCTATGATCAATTCACCTTCGCCGCCGCACTTTCCAAACGCGGCAACAAATACACCGGGTGCAGCGTGTCGCCGGCGAAGTCGCCACGGCTCAGGCCGGCCACATCCTTCCACAGCACCGGCACCACCAGCACGTTGTCGTCCACAATGCGCCGTTGCATCTGGCGGTAGAGCGTGGCGCGTTGGGGCGAATCGAATGGCAGTTGCTCGGCCTGGGCCAGCAGCGCGTCCACTTCGGCGGCGCAACCCATTGGCACGCCCAAACCGCAACCAACACGCGCCAGTTTTACCGCTTCGTAGGCATCGGCCACCGGCAGGGCGCTGCTCTGGTAGGTGAAGGCGATTTCG
>JBBQST010000315.1:0-5893 GCA_038213625.1 Thermoflexales bacterium | reverse complement strand
TCTGGGGGTGATTGCGCTGCATTTAAAACCCATACCCGGGGGTATGGGGGAAGGGGTAACGGGAACTGGGGGCCGCTTCTCCGCCCCAATTCCCCCTTCCCCCTTCCCCACTCGTGAA
Organism: Thermoflexales bacterium; assembly: GCA_038213625.1. Lineage (GTDB taxonomy): Bacteria > Chloroflexota > Anaerolineae > J036 > Brachytrichaceae > JANMVQ01. Next base: position 5,775 of record JBBQST010000315.1, on the reverse strand, counting down.
ATACTCCTGCACGGCATATTCCGTCACAGCCTCACGGCCACCCGTCACCACCGCCATGCGCTGCCGGTTGGAGGGGTCCCGCCCAATCGTCTTTTTGATGATGCCGCGCTCCGGCTCAACCCGCCCAACACACAACGCCAAATAATATTTTTGAATCGTGCGCGTTTTGAATTGAGCCTGTAAATTGCGATAAGCCGCGTCGGTCTTGGCGGCCAGCAACACCCCGCTGGTCTCCTTGTCCAGCCGATGCACGATGCCTGGTCGTTGCGCATCGCCCACATCGGCAATATCGGCCGAGTAAGCCAGCAGCGCGTTGACGAGGGTACCGCTGGTGTTGCCAGCTGCCGGATGCACCACCATGCCAGCCGGCTTATTGATCGCGATCACGTCGTCATCCTCGTACAGCACGGTGAGTGGAATCGCCTCGGGTTGCGGCACGGCTGGCCCGGCATCTGGCACATCGACCGTCACTACATCGCCGTGGCTCACGCGGTGGCGGGCATCGTGGGCGGCACCGTTCACCAGCACCCGGCCCTGCTCGATATAGCGCTGGGCGGCGCTGCGGGTGATCTCGGCGAACAGTCCCGCGACGATTTTGTCGAGCCGGTCGGATTTACTGGCGATGGCGGTTTGGATTGGCATGGTTTGGCAGGATGTAAAGGGGCCGGATAGTCTATGTCATGCGCATGTCTCAAGCAAGGGGCAATCCGCTCGACATGAGGATAATCGGCCAAAGTAGGGGCGTGGCGGCAGCCGCCACGCCCCTACGAAAATCCGGCAAAACTTCGCAGCACGACACCAAACGTATTCAATCACGCCATATCTGTTGAGTCACATCAAAGTGCAGGATGCGGCCATCCTCGGCACGCAAATCCAAAATGCCGTCGTGTTCGGCCACCAGGTGCAGGTTCGAGGTGGCCAGCGGCGCGCGCACAATCAGGGTCCGCTTACGATTGAACTGGCCGTTGGCATCGCGCACCAAAATCGCCACAGCACCCTGCCGTTCGTCCAGCCCCCCACCCAATTGTGGATTACGCGCCTGCCCGGCGAAGATATAGGTCTGCTCACCCGGCACCGATGGTGATCCACTCACCCACACATTGCCGGCGATGAATTCCTGGGCCGGCAACGGCGCTTGTACCTCATCCACGATGTAGCCAGAGCCAGTGGACTGCCGCGCAATCTGATTGAGCGATTTGGGTTCGCTCGGCGCTGAAACCGACGTTGATTCCGCCGGCGTTTGCCACGAGATATCGCTGGGCAAGGGCAAAAGCTGGGCCGTGCGTGTATCACTGTTGAGCGCGGCTTGCATCTGCTGCCAGCCTTGCTGCGGCGTGTTGTCCAACCCTGAATCGCGGCACGGCACGGGGTTAGTGTCCTGGCAGGCCTGCCACTGCGTCAGCACGCCGGCAAAATCCATGGCCTTGCCTTTGACATTGGCCGCATACAGACTCACCCAATGCCACTGCTGGGCGTGAATGCCGCCGGTGGCGTAAATCTCGGGGAACGGCTTCGCGATGTTGGAGCCGTTCGACACAAACCACACATCGTCCAGGGTCCAATTGTTATTGGGTTGCCAGTTTGGATACTGGGCGCTGGGGCAGCCATCGCACGAGCCATAGTTGAGATAGGGTTGCAAGGCAGCCGAAGCATAACCCTGCACCCAGTCGCGGGTTTGAGCAGCCGTATTCCAACTCGGCTCAATGTCGTTGGCTCCCAGAAAGGTCACACGGTCAGCCAACGACGCAGGTTGAGTATTGCGCCACGTCTCCAAGCTGTTCACCATCTGGGCCCACGCTTTGCCATGTGCAAAGTTCGTTGCGCCACGATAGTTGCTGGTGCCGACGGCGAGGTTGAGCGAAACCGAGCCCACGGCGCAATCGGCAAACCCGCGCGCAAAGGCTTTGGCGGCTTCGGCAATCTCCTGAGTCGAGGCCAGCGTGTTGTAGTCGAAGATCAAGGTGCCATAGCCGAAGCCGATGGATTGAGGTTGGCCAAAGTCCAGGATGATGGTGCCGGCCTGCCCCGCCGTGCCGCTCTCGCAACCCATGGCCGTATGCGCCGAGGGACTGAGCGTCGCTACATAGCGCGAAATGCTGCTCACGAATGCCGGCGTGGGGGCCGGCTGCGCTGCACGGCCATTCAGCAGTGCCGGCAAATACACCGCATGCGTCGTGATGATGGGGGGTGTGATCGTGGGGGTATCTGTGGTGGGCGGTGTAGTTGTCAGCGGAGGCGTGTTCGTGACAGGCGGTGTGGTTGTCACCGGCGGAGTTGAGGTAACTGGAGGCGTGCTGGTGATGGGTGGCGTAGTCGTGATCGGCGGCATCATTACCAAACCAGATGGCACAAACGCCACGGCATCAAACCCCACCTGCTGCGTGCCCGGCGTCTCGCCCGTCGCATCGCTCAGATACACATAGCTGGTGGCCGGCGTGGTAAACGTGTAGATGCCCAGGCTCGCCCACTCGGCGAAGAACACGCTGTGGTCTACGCTGCGTGTCACCGTGGGGCCGCTGTGCGCGATCTCATACCTGGCACCGCGAGTGGTGGCGTTGTTGCCCGGCACAAACACATAGATCTCGTAGGTCGAGGTCAAACTGGCGGTCGCCGGCAGACGCCAGATCGCGTAGTTCTCGACCGTGGCTGAGTTGTTGAGCGTCCAGAATAGCTGGCCGTTGTGATAGGTGCTGCCGGGAGACGTCGCCGTGCGCCAATACTCAGGAGGGCCGCCGCGCACAAACTCCGGCGCGCCCTCATCCACCACAATTGCGCCGGGTGGCAACTCCGTGATGGCATGTGCCGGGCGATCCAACAGTAATAGGCCGAATAATCCGATGACGAAGAGAATGCCACGCATGCGCGATATTTTGACATTCTGTCGTATTGTTGTATTGCAAATGGGCTACGAATTCAGTTTGGTTTTGCTTTGAATCAAAAAGTTGACCCTTAATCCACACCTTTTGACCAAACAATCTGCCACAATGGAGACGGTAGAGACGGTCGGCTATTGCCTATGAGAACCTATTCGCGGGGTTAGTTCATTAAAATTGCACCCACATGTTGACCATTTACAAACGATTCTGGCAGGTGAATTGGGCCGAACAATGGCAGTATCGCGCCAACTTGTTCATGTATCTAGCCTACTGGCTGGTTGCGCCGATCGTGTATTTATCGGTGTGGACGGCCGTGGCGCGGGCACAAGGCAACGTCAATGGCATGACTGCCAACGACTTCGCCGCGTATTACCTGACGCTGCTGCCGGTGGACATTCTGACCTCGTCGATTACGTATCACATCTTCGGCTACAAAATCCAGGACGGCACCCTCTCCAACGAACTCATCCGCCCCACCCACCCCATTCTGACCAACACGCTGGTGTCCAACATCTCGTTCAAAGCGCTCATCATGCTGGTGCTGATCCCGATCTGGATCGTGCTGTATGCGCTGTTTCAGCCCACCCTGACGATTACGCTCGGCAGCTTTTTGATGGCCATACCCGCGCTGATCATGGGTTTCCTCATCAGCTTCCTGATGGAGAGCACAATCACGCTGATTGCGTTTTGGACCACACGCGCCTATGGGCCGATGGAGCTATTTTGGGCGGCCGGCCAGATGCTCAGCGGCCAGTTTGTGCCGCTCACGCTCCTACCCGGCGTCGCTCAAACCATCGCCAAGGTTTTGCCGTTCCAGCTATGGATGTACTTCCCGGTGCAACTGATGTCCAACAAATTGACGCCGCAGGAAATCGCCTTGAACTACGGCCTGCAAGTGGTCTGGCTGATCGCGCTGTTTGTGCTGTTTCGCATCGTGTGGCGCGCCGGCATCCGCAAGTTCTCGGCCGTGGGTGGCTAAAGGCAAATGGCTGCTGGCGGGTGGCTGCTAGCAGCTAGTCGCCAGCAGCCTTTCTTTCACCACGTCCCTATTCAACTCAACAGGATCTGTCCCATGCATATTCTTCGCGTCCTGCGCGCCTTTATTCGAGTTAATCTGCAACAGGATCTGGCCTATCGCTCAGACATCGCCATGCAGATTGTGCTCAGTCTGTTTTGGACACTGTGGGAAATCGCCAGCCTCGGCATCATCTTCTCCAACACGCCCAGCATCGCCGGCTGGAGCATCTGGGAACTCATCGCGCTGTCGGGCATGTGGCGGCTGGTGAACGGCTTCATGATCTCGATCGTGTGGCCCAACACCGAGCTATTTAACCGCGGCGTCCGCGAGGGCACGCTGGACTATATGTTCCTGATGCCGCTCAACAGCCAGTTCCACGTCAGCGTGCGGCGCATCACCATCTGGCGCATCTGGGATGTGTTGATGGCCGCGATCTTCATCGCCGTCGGCCTGTCCAACAGCGCCCAGATCACCACCCTGCCCAACATCATCTCGTTCGTCGTGCTCACCCTCACCGGCCTCGTCATCATCTACAGCCTGTGGATCGTGCTGATTGCCCTAACCTTCTGGTTCACCAAATTTGATAACAACGTGACGCTGCTCTCGGCGCTCACCAACACCGGCCGCTTCCCCGCTACGGTCTACCCAGCCTGGCTGCGGCTCATCGTCACCTTCGTCATCCCCATCGCCGTGGCAACGACGGTGCCGCTGCAAGCCCTGCGCGGCGAATTGGAGGTGTGGCAAATTCTGGGGTTCGTGCTGATTGGCGTGCTGGCCGTCTTTGTCTCCTCACGCATCTGGAAAGTCGGCTCCCGCAAATACAGCGGTGCCTCGGCTTAGCAGATTTTTTCAGACAGAATGACAGAATAAACTAAATAGGAGATTTAGAACCTGTAACCCATTTTGTCCATTCTGTCATTCTGTCCAAAATCCCCGTCTGAACTCTTTCTAAATCGGCACCATCTCATTCCCCGTATCAAACCGCTCGCGCACGATGACGCGCGTGCCGGCCACACCCGGCGGCGTGGTGTAGTAGGCCTCGTCATACGGCGCAACCGGCGCAGTCCAGCGCCACACCCAGCGCGAGACGGCCGAGGGCACATTCAAGCAGCCGTGGCTGCGCATCACCCCAAAATCGTTGTGCCAGTAGGCGGTGTGAATGGCCACGCCCGACCACGTTAGAAAAGTGGGGAAGCCCACCCCCGGCAAATCGTAATAGTCATCGCCGGTGCCGCCGGTCATGCGCGCCGTCGGCCATTTGTAGATGACAGTGTGGTCGCCGATGGGAGTGAAGAAATCGCCGGTGCCGCTGAGCACAATCGCGCAGCAACTGCCGCACCCGGGCCGATTGGGTGGTCGGCGCCTGCCGAATATTCAGGCTCACATAGGTGACGCGGCCCAACGAAGACGGCGGTGCCAGCTCCGGCGATTCCTGTGCGTAGGCCGGTGTCATGCGGCTCAGCCCCAACACCGTAGGCACGGCCAGACCCGATGCCGCCACCCCAAACTTCAACGTGCGCCGCCGCGAAGTATTCACGCCCACACCCTGCTTCATATGCCGCCTATTTTATGAGGCGATTTAGTCGTTGGCCGAATCCTTGTTCGAATTCGGCAGCAGCGTGTTATCCAACAGGCGCACTTCCAACTTGCCCAGAACGTGCAGCACAAACACGATCAGCAGCGTGGTCACAGTCGCAATGACATACAGATTGCTGCCGCACGCCATGCCAATGGCCGACACGGCCCAAATGCCCGCTGCCGTCGTCAACCCATGGGTGCGGTTTTTGCGATCCTGGAAGATGATGCCCGCCCCCATGAAGCCAATGCCGGTCACAATTTGCGCGGCCACCCGGGCATGCTCATTCTGGGTAAATGCAAACA
>JBBQST010000314.1:0-5901 GCA_038213625.1 Thermoflexales bacterium | reverse complement strand
ACTGTTTAATGCTGATCTGAAGGAAGCTCTGGTTGACGCCGCCCAGGTTCTGGACGGGCTGCGCGATATTCAGGTTCGCTCGGAAGCCTTCCTCCAGGAGATGGCGTTTGATTTTCTATTCAACGCGCACCGGCAAATCTTTCACATTGGCTATAACCTGACGACTGCACAGCTCGATACCAATTACTACGATCTACTAGCCTCCGAAGCGCGCATCGCCAGCTTGATCGCAATTGCGCGAGGTGATGTGCCCCTTAGCCACTGGCTGCATCTCGCCCGCCCGATGACGTTGATCAACAATCAGCCCACGCTGTTGTCGTGGAGCGGGACCATGTTTGAATATCTGATGCCCTCGCTCATCATGCGGGACTATGAGGGCATGTTCTTGGCCCAAGCGAGCAACGCCGCCATCGCCAGCCAGATCGCCTATGGTAAAAAGTGCCAAAAGCCCTGGGGGATCTCCGAGTCGGGCTATTACACCTTTGATGCGGCGATGAATTATCAGTACCGTGCCTTCGGAGTACCTGGGCTGGGTTTCAAGAGCGGGCTGGCAGACGACTTGGTGATCGCGCCGTATGCCTCCATGCTGGCGCTGCCGATGCGTCCGCACGAGGTGCTCAGCAATCTGGATCAACTCGAGACGTTGCATGCATTGGGGCGCTACGGCTGGTATGAGGCCATTGACTTCACGCCACAACGACTGCCCGCCGGGCAGGACCAGGCCGTTGTGAAGTCGTATATGGCCCATCACCAGGCGATGGGCCTGCTAGCGCTTGCCAACACACTCTGCGGCAACGTCATGGTCAACTATTTTCATGCGGATATGCGTATCAAGAGTGTCGAGTTGTTGCTCCAAGAACGCATTCCAGACCAGGTGCCGATCGAGTATCCCAACGAGGTTGAAGTCGAGGCTGCGGTGCCGGTATTGCCTTCTCTCACGATTACACCGTGGAGTGCGCCGTTGGACGCGCCGGGGCCGCGTGTGCATCTTCTGTCCAATGGGACGCTCTCAACCGTCATCACCCAATTCGGTTCGGGTTTCAGCCAGTGGGGTGATGTGGCGTTAACTCGCTGGAGCGCTGATCCCACCCTCGACTGCAGCGGCCTGTTTATTTACATCCAGGATCACTCGCGCGATGCACTCTGGTCTGCGGCGCTCCAGCCCACGGCCCCGCAGCATGGGCACGCCTCAACCCATTTTCACGCGCACATGGCCGAATTCAGCCGCACCGAGCACGATCTCACTTCGCGCATGGATGTCATCGTGGTGTCCGACGCCGACGTGGAGATACGCCGCATCACCCTGATCAACCTGAGCGACACGCCGCGTGTTTTACGCGTGACAAGCTATGGCGAAGTGGTGCTGGCTGATCGCGCCACGGATCAACGGCACCCCGCCTTCAACAAGCTGTTCATCGTCAGTGAGTTTGTGAGTGAGTTCAACGCGCTCATCCTTCACCGCCGCAAGCGATCGGCCACCGAGAGTGAACGCTATATGGCCCATGCGCTGGTGGCCTTAGGCGATCATGCTGTTACTGGCGCGTACGAGAGTGATCGAGCGCGGTTTATTGGCCGCGGCCGCTCGTTTCGTGCGCCAGTTGCGCTGGATCACGGCGGCAGTTGGCTATCGGGCACCACTGGCGCAACATTGGATCCGATTGTGTCTCTGGGGCAGGAGATCACGCTGGCACCCCACGAAAGCGCCGAACTGGCGTTTGTGACGATGGCGGCTTCATCGCGTGAAACCCTCCTGGAACAGCTCCAACGTTTTAGCAACCGGATGGCGGTCGAGCAGGCGTTTGAGCAGGCGCGTCTGCGCAGTGAAGCAGAGTTGCGCCGCATGATATTGCCCACAAACGAACTTGAGCAGATGGGGCAATTGCTCTCATTGCTGTTGTATCCCAGCGATGCGTTGCGCGCCCCGCCAGACATCTTGAGTGCCAACACCCAGGGGCAGAGCGGCCTGTTCGCGTTTGGCATTTCAGGCGATTACCCCATTGTGCTGGTGCATTTACTTGATCATCACGCGCCCATCATCCGTGAATTGCTGCGCGCCCATGCATACTGGCGCAACCGCGGGATCAAAATCAACCTGGTCTTTTTGAATGACCGCGACACAGGCTATGAGCAATCGCTGTCGCAATATCTGAGCCGCCTGCTCAACCGCAGCGGCAACGCGCTGTGGTTGAATCGCCGCGACGGCATCTTCATTCAGCGTACCGATCAATTGAATGAAGCAGATCGCGTTTTGCTGGAGACGTGCGCCCGCGTGATCTGTCACAGTGATATCGGGACATTGGCGGAGCAATTGGCGGTCATCCCTCACCGTGCCGCAAGCGTACCCCTCGCCCTGCCATTGTTGCGCTTGTCTTCGGCCGAGACGCTGTTGCCGGCCAGTGCTCCTGCCGTGGTGAAACCCGCGACGCTGCGCTTCGACAACGGCCGAGGCGGCTTCAGCGAAGATGGAGGCGAATACGTCATCCATCTGGAACCGGGTCAAACGACACCGGCACCCTGGATCAACGTGATCGCCAACCCCGACTTTGGCTGCATGGTCTCGGAAACCGGACTCGGGTGCACCTGGGCCATCAACAGCGGCGAAAACCGGTTAACGCCGTGGCGGAATGACCCGGTGTCCGATGCACCCGCCGAAGCGATTTATTTGCGCGATGAAGAGACAACCGAGATCTGGTCACCCACACCCCTGCCAGCCCCGGCACACTCGCCCTATCTCGTGCGGCATGGCGCGGGTTATACCTGCTTCGAGCATTCCAGCCACGGCCTGCAACAGCATGTGTGTGTCCAGGTGTGCCACGACTCGCCTGTGAAATGGATCCAGTTGCGATTGGTGAACACGACGCAACGGCCTCGGCGCATCATGGCAACCTACTATGTCGAATGGGTGCTTGGAACAGTGGCCGATGAGACCCGCCCATTCATCGTCCCAGAATACAACGCCGATGCGCACGCGCTTTTGGCGCGCAACGCTTATAGCGCAGAGTTTGGCCAGCGGGTGGCGTTTATTGCCACAGACAAAATACCATATGGTGTGACCAGTGATCGACGCGAGTTTCTGGGGCGATTGGGCAATTGGGCTGTGCCGGAGGCCCTGCGGCGCGCAAGTTTGATGGGCACAGTCAAGGCCGGCGGCGACATCTGTGCCGCGTTGCAGGTGCAGATAAATCTCGCGCCGGGCGAGACACAAGAACTGCGTTTCCTGATGGGGCAGGGTGCCGATCGTGACAATGCACTGGCGTTGGCGCGCGCGCATCTGGGGCTCAGCGGGGACGATGCTGCGTTGCACAGCGACTGCTCAACATGGGAGGCCCGACTCAACACGATTCAAGTGAAGACACCCGACCCGGCGATGAATCTGATGCTCAATCGCTGGCTGTTGTATCAGGCCACCTCATGCCGGATGTGGGGGCGTAGCGGGTTGTATCAATCCAGCGGCGCCTTTGGCTTTCGCGACCAGTTGCAGGATGCGATGGCGCTGCTCTATGCGGCACCGGCCGAAGTGCGTGCCTGCATCCTGAATGCCGCGCGCCATCAGTTCGAACAGGGCGATGTGCTGCACTGGTGGCATCCGCCGGTCGGCCGAGGTGTGCGCACACATTGCTCGGACGATTTGTTGTGGTTGCCGTTTGTCACCGCCCGCTATGTGGCCGTGACCGGTGATAGCGGTATTTTGGCCGAGCGAATCCCGTTTTTGAAGGGCGAGCCGTTGAAGCCTGGAGAAGAAGATCGGTATGGTCTGTTCGAAGTGACATTGGAAGACTATTCGCTCCACGACCATTGCCGGCGCGCGCTGGCGCATGGCACGCGTCTGGGCGAGCATGGTCTGCCCTTGATGGGGAGTGGTGACTGGAACGATGGCATGAATCGGGTCGGCATTGGGGGCAAAGGGGAAAGTGTGTGGCTCGGCTGGTTCTTGCACAAGACGTTGACTGAATTTGCCGAGGTGTGCCTGGGGGTGGACGATGACATAGCAGCAGCCGAATATCGTGCACAGGCAGAGCGCATTCGAAAGGCGCTTGAGGCGCATGCTTGGGATGGTGCCTGGTACCGGCGCGCGTACTATGATGATGGCACGCCGTTGGGTTCGGCTCAGAACGCAGAGTGCCAGATCGACTCGATTGCGCAGTCGTGGTCGGTGCTATCGGGGGCCGGCCAGCCCGAGCGACAGGCCCAGGCGATGCAATCGGTCTACGAGCGGCTGGTGCGGCCTGCCGATCAGTTGGTGCTCCTGTTCACGCCGCCCTTCGACACGACCCTGCACGACCCGGGCTATGTCAAAGGCTACCCGCCTGGTGTTCGGGAGAATGGCGGGCAATATACTCATGCAGCCATTTGGGCGGCCTGGGCTTATGCCAAACTAGGTGATGGGGACCGCGCCTATGAGCTCTTTCACCTGTTGAATCCGGTATCTCACAGTGACAGTGCTGAGAAAATGGAGCGTTATCGGGTTGAGCCCTATGTGGTGGTTGCGGATATCTATGGTGTGCCGCCGTATGTAGGTCGAGGCGGGTGGACATGGTACACCGGCTCAGCAGGATGGCTCTATCGCCTGGGCATTGAAGGCATCCTCGGCTTTGAGAAGCTCGGCGACCGACTCCGCATCACGCCCCACCTGCCAACTGACTGGCCGGGATTTGAGCTGACCTACAGCTTCCCCACTAGTGGCGCGACAAAAACCACCTATCACATCGTGGTGTCGAAGACGGATGGATGTGACAAGACCTCGTGCATGTTTTTGGATGGTGTTGAAGTTACAGAGGGTGCTATACAACTGGTGAACGACGGCATCCTCCATCAAGTGCAGGTGCATGTGCGGCCTGACAAACTTGTGACAAAAGCCCAATCGTAAAAAGAAAAATGGACGAAACTACGAAAGGATGAGTTGTTTCTCAGAAGACAACACAACTCAAGACTGGTCTGTGAATGTCGCATCCGGTGGAGCCATCATGCGATCACACAGCCTTGGCCGCTCTTTCGGTTCTTCCGCAGGTTTGGTGACCAAAAGCAAAACAAAAAGTTGAAGAAGACCGGTGATTGTTGATGAGTCATCAAAAACCCGGTGCTGATGTTGCCAAGTTCAACCAGCTGCGTTCCTACCTGCGCCATTCAGCTCTAATTCACCAAACCTGCGAGAGAACCACCGACTGGGGCGCGCAATCCTCGCGGCTGGGCAGCCTGGACATCGAGACGGGCGAGGTGCGCTGGTTTAAGTGCGTGCACCACGGTGCCAGCCAACGGTACCAATCACCATCGCCGGATGGCCGCTGGATCGTAATGGATCAGCCGAGCTTTCTCATCGGCGGTGTCAACGGCCTCAGTCTGGTCGATCAGCAACGCGATGTGCAATTGCCGCTGTGTCAGCTGAATTGCTCAGGGTCCACCGGCCTACGCGATGACGACGGCCAGCCCATCAAAAGCGAGACCTTGCACCCCAATCCCAGCTGGTCGCCGGACGGCCGCTATGTGCTGATGGACAGCGACTTTGGGACGGGCATTTCACAGGTCTATGCCGTGGACATGGCGACGTGGCGGCCGCGAGGTTTGTAAAGCCCATCCCCGTTTGCCGATTCCTCATATACGACCCAAAATGCCCTCATGTCACTGTCACAGCCAGTCATTCCCCAGGACTTCTCGGAGATTCGTTGGCGTGGACATTGGATTGAGCAACGCGCCTGGGTCGGCGACAGCGTGGTGCATCAAATGGTGCATCTGGCGACGAATGCCGACTGGCGGTTGGCCTGGCACTACCTCACGTTGTCGAACTCGCCGCGGCCCGATGGCATCATGCCGATGAGCGTGGTGCGCTCGTGGTCGGGCGGCGACGGCGAATATGTGGCCGAGAAGATGGCGAAGACGTTCCAGGGCATTTACGAGCCGGACTGG